>DTXE01000408.1 GCA_012962595.1 Syntrophaceae bacterium
GAAACGGTTAACAATGTGGGCATTTCATCTATAGTGGAGAAGGAGATTGTTCCAGACTGACCCTGTGGCACGGTGATAAGTAAGGTACCTTGGATTATGTTTTCATCTTTTGGTCCATAAGCTGCAACCGCATAGAGATCAAAGGTCCCAGGAAGAACAATGGCAATCCATGAATCTTCATCCTCACCCCAACTTCCGGCGGTGGAATCGGGGATATATACCTGAAGGGTAGGAATCGCCATGGCCACCCCAGAGCCAATGAAAATGGAGATGAAAATTGCTACTCCAAACCTTGAAAGTGGCATTAGTATTTGTTTCCTGATAGGCATAATTCTTAAACTCCATGTTTATCAATAACCATGCCAAAAAATCTCAAAATCAGGCAAAATAATTAATTCAGCTCTAATTGCATAATATTATTATATTTTTTGCCTTCAAATTTTTGATTAAGGATGTAAGTCACAAATAGACAGGCTGGAAACCTGTAAAATAATCCGACAATTTTCTCACCAACAGGCTGCCTTAAATCTAATAATTGGAATAAAATTAGTTACTTGCAACTGTAAACTATTCCGACACCCCATTTGTAAGGTATTCCGACAATCATGACTCCTAGCTGATAGCGCATAGCAATACTTGTGAATGGTGAATGGGGTGATACGTATGTTGGTTGTGAATAGTAAATAGCTCACGAAATTTCGTGGTATTACGTCATTATTTCAACTCAATAAACCCCACGAACGCAATAGACGTAGTAAACCCACATTTCGTAGCTCTTATAGAAGTGCAAGTGCAAACTTGATAGAGTCGTTAATCTGGTCTATTTTCTCCTTTCGGAGAAGGGCAACTCTCTCTGTCAGCAATTCCTTGCGGATAGTAACCATAGTATCTAAATTGACGACACACCTTTTTGGCAGTCCATCCTCAGGGCCAAGTGGAACCTCCACAGGGATACCGCGTACCTTAGTTGTAACCTCAGCCACTGTCACGGCACTCCTTATTGAGTAAGCCTCATCTGGAGAGAGAAGGACTACAGGGCGCTTGCCAATAGGTGCAGGGAGATTAGCCCACCATACCTCTCCTCTTCTCATTCCCAGCCCTCATTGGAAAATGTAGCTAAAGAAGCCTTTTCCCATCCTTCTATTTCCTGAGGACTTTCAGGAATATTTTTATAGCCATCCTCATATGCTCGTATAAGCTCATCCATCTTTTTTGATTTTTTCCAAAGCCTAATAGCCTCAAAAATGATCTTACTCCTGCTCAATCCTTCTTTTCGCCGGATTTCTTCCATTTCCTCAAATTCTTCCTTAGGAATACTCACTGCAAACTTAACCGCTTTACCCATTTTTGCCTCCTTTTGGTATAATAATATTCATACCAAAGTATAACTAAGGCCTTGAGGGATGTCAACTGGAAAACTCAGGAAACTCCAGTAAATAATATAGACTTGACAGCCTAGGGAAGCTATTTGTGGATTTTTTGACGATTAAGGCAAGCTACCATATCATTTGATGGTAATTTCTACCCGACGGTTTTTGTGACGGCCCTCTGGGGTATCATTTAAGGCCTTGGGTTTGCTATCTCCCCAGCCCTTTACCTTGAGCCTGGATTCTTCTATACCAGCATGATTTATAAGCCATCGCTTGACTGATTCCGCCCTCTGGATCGACAATACTTGATTGCTTTCATTATCGCCTAGGTTATCCGTATGGCCTTCTATAATCACAGAGGCCTCTGGACAACGCTGGATAACTGATGCCACCTTTTTAAGAATCTCTATGGCCTGTGGCCGAATCTCATAATCATTGTAATCAAAAAGGATTTCGGTGGTGGTGTCAATCATAATGCCTTCTTCACCTTTTAATGGAATACCTATATCCTTTCGACTTTGCATACCAGGCGCAATCTCCTCTTTACCCTTGGTCACATAGGCAACATCCTCCGAACCTTTCTCAAGTTTTGCCTTTTCTTTCGGTATCTCCATTTGTTCTTTCTGGGTGGCCTTTTCCACCATCTCATCCCGGGCTTCTGCCTCTTTGTCTAATCTATCTTCCTTATGGATCCAGGTAACCAACTGGGAGGGTATCATCCCCTTTATGCTACCATTTCTATAAATCCCATAGGTAAGGCCCATTGAAAGAAATACCAGGATAGTAACCACTGCCGCTTTGGCATACATTCCCCTCTTTTTTCTGGGTATAGAATAAGATGCCTCTATATCCTTAATGACTTCCTTGATAATATTCCTTTTTATCTCTTTTAGATCCCTACTATAGGCGGTAAGAAGAGCATCGTCGCATAGAATATTGATCAATCTAGGGTATCCCTTACTGAACCTGTAAATTTCTCTAATGGCCTTCCGATGGAAAGGCCCTTTTCCTCTAAATCCTGCAATTTCTAGGCGGTGCTGAATATAGTTTTGGGTATCTGTAAGGTCTAAGGGCAGGAGGTGGTATTTGACCCCGATTCTTTGACGCAGTTGCCTCAATTCTGGTGTCTGTAGCTTGACATTCAGTTCCTGTTGACCAACCAAAAAAATCTGGAATAGCCGCTTACCGGACGTCTCCAGATTCGATAAGAGGCGAACCTCTTCTAACATGGATGGAGATAGATTTTGGGCCTCATCAATAATAAGGAGTACCTGCTCATTTTCTGCCAATCTATTTTCCATGAAATCATGGAGGGCCCACAAAAGCTTACCCTTACCCATATCATCTATGGGGAGATCCAGTGACCTTTTTATCATATAGAACAAATCTTCCACGGTTGACCCAGGATCGGTAAGATGCACCCTTCTCACTTCAGGATCCATCTCTTCCAGCAAGGCGTTAAGCAAAGTGGTTTTACCTGTTCCTACCTCCCCCGTTATTACCACAAAACTTTTCCTTTCTTTAACCCCATATTTTAGATAGGCAAAGGCCTCCTTGTGGCTCTCGCTCAGGTATAAGAACTTGGGATCGGGGCTTAGATCAAAGGGTTTTTCTCTAAGACCAAAATATCTGGTATACATTGCCTTTACACCTCATCAATTTCTGATTAGTTTACTCATTCATGCACCCTGCTCAGGGCCTGTCTTTATGTTATATTTTTTAATCAAATCGTAGAGGGCAGGCCGGCTGATGCCCAACTCACTGGCCGCCTGGCTGACATTATAGTGGCTCTTCTTGAGAAATTTTACAATCATCCTCTTCTCGAATCTCTCCTTGGCCTCTCTCAGTGAAATTCCATCTGTAAAGGTTCTGCTAGGTATCAAATCTACATCAACCTCTAACCCCAAATCCCTGGGCAGCACATAGTGCCCTTCGGCCAGGATAACCGCCCTCTTGATCTTGTTCTGGAGTTCTCGGATGTTTCCTGGCCAATTATAGTGGTAAATAGCGTCAATGGCCTCTTCTGAGAAGTTCATCACCCTTCTTCCGGCATCCCGGCTATACTGGTGTAAAAAGAACCTGGAAAGCAGCAATATATCCTCTCCCCTATCTCGGAGAGGGGGTAGCTCGATGTTCAGGGTATTCAGCCGATAATAAAGATCTTCCCTAAAAGCCCCTTTTTGGATAGCCTCCTTTAAATCGATATTACTGGCAGTGATAACCCGAACATCTAATTCAATAGACTCCCGGCCTCCAATCCTTTCTATGGTGTGTTCCTGAAGGAATCGTAGCAACTTAACCTGAAGTGGCAGGGTCAATTCAGCTACCTCATCCAGAAAGACTGTTCCTCCATGGGCCAGTTCCAGCTTACCTCTACGGCTTATGTGTGCTCCGGTAAAGGCACCCTTTTCATGGCCGAAGAGTTCGCTTTCCAGGAGTGTCTCTGGTATGGCGCCACAATTTATTACCACAAAGGGATTATTTTTTCTAGGGCTTTCAAGGTGAATAGCCCTGGCTATAACCTCTTTCCCGGTGCCACTCTCCCCCTGTATCAGTACTGAGAAGTCAGTAGTAGCCATCTTTCTTGCCATGGAGAAGACATCTTTCATCTTTTGGCTGGTTCCTATCAAATTCTCAAGGTAGCCTTGTTCAGCCTTCTTCTGAAGCTCCAGATTTTCCCGTTCGAGTCTCTGGATATGAAAGGCACGTCTTAATATAACCTTCAGCTCATCTATATCTATGGGTTTATAGTAAAAGTCATAGGCCCCCATGTGGATGGCCTTAAGGGCATTTTCCTTGTCGGTATTTCCAGTTATGATGACTACCTTGCCGTAGGAATCCAATTTTAGAATATCCTCCAGAAGCCTGAGTCCTACCTCAGAGTCATGGGGCTTGGGTGGAAGTCCCAGATCCAGGGTTATCACTCCTGGCCTTTCCTTTTTAAGCTTCTCATAGGCACTATCCCTGTCATGGGCGATAAGGACGTTATAATCCTTTGACAATGCCCATTTGAGTTGCGTGCAAATGGCCTCCTCATCCTCAATGATAAGTATCTTGTCCTTTTCGTTCATGGGTAGACTCCGTTTAGATCGTTTGGTTCGTTAAGGAGCTGAACGGGTTGATGCGCGATTCTTTCTTAAGTAGCGAATAAGTCCGTCGATAATCTGTCGCACTTTGTCAGCCTGCTTATAAATTGCCTCCATTTTTTGCTCATTAATATATCTTTGGTCAAACGCTATGTATAAACTCTGTATTAGATTGGCTGTCGAAACCTTCTGCAATGTTATTCATAATGGAGATGCCGGCTCCAATTATCTGGTCTCTGAGTTTGTAATCTTTGGCAAAAAGACCGGTCTTAACTACCTCGTAGAGTTGATTCATTAATTTTCTTTCCTCCTGCCAGCATTCCAAATCTTCAAATCTTCTTATTTTCAAGTTACTACCGTTCCGTTCGTTTAGATCGTTTTGCCGTTTTGCTCGTTAACGGGCCTAACGGGCTTAACGATCTTAACGATTAATGGGCAATTTAACCCTAAACGTACACCCCTTCCCCTTTTCACTTTCCACCTCAATCCTTCCCTTATGGGCCTCCACGATAGTCTTACACTGGAAAAGCCCAATACCCAACCCCTTTTTCTTGGTGGAGCGGAACGGCTTAAAGAGATACCTCTCCTTAAATTCCTTATCCATCCCAGGGCCATTGTCAGAGACCGAGAACACCACCCATCCATTATCCAAATAGGTCCTTATTCTTATCTCTCCCCCATCAACCAAGGCCTCCATAGCATTCAGTATGAGGTTGGTAACCACCTTGTTTAACTGGTTTGTGTCACCCTTGAGAGTGGGTATGGATTCAAACTTTCTGATGATATTGAAATTATTGGAACCATTCCATCCGATGTTATCAATGGCCTCAGCAACCACGGTATTTAAGTTAAATTCCTGTAAGGTAAGCTCAAGCCCTTTAGGAAGAGAGGATAGCCTGGCCATCAATCCCTTCATCTTAGCGATTGTTCTGGATATGGTATTTAAGGCATCTTTTTGAAACTCAGGATTATCAAGATAATCCGCTGCATTTTGAACAATGAGAGATAGCATGGATGTAAAATTCTTAAGATCATGGACCACAAACGATGACAGCTTATAAAAGGTCTCTTCCTCTTTGACCTGGAGCAACTGCTCAGAAAGCTTCACGTTTAATAGGGCATTTGAGGCCTGGGCCCCTATGGACCTCACAAGGTCAAAATCATCCTCAATAAATCCCTTTCCGGTGAACTCAGGACCAATGGTGATAAGGCCCATAAACCTGTCTCCTACCATCAGGGGCATACACAGTGAGGCATTTGTCTTCTCAAAGAATTCCCTATTTTCCTCATAGATGGTATTTCCATATTTATCATTTTTTAAGTCACTTGTAAGGATAAATGACCCCCGCGTTTTTAGGTATGTAATCAGGGTGCCTTTTTCTTCTATTCTAAAATCCATGGCTGGAAGCCCTCTGGATGAGGCCATTTCTAACTGTTTCTGTTGTTCATCATAAAGCCATAGGGACATCTCCCTCACATACATGGAATTGGCCAACACCTCAAGGGTAGCATCGCATATACCATGAGCTGTAAATTTATCGCTCAACTTTTTAGAGAATGTCAGCCATTGGGATCGATAGTCATATTTGTTTTTATAAAAATGTCTACTTATAAAATACCTTACCTTTCGCCTGACCATATCGGACAGGAGGAAAGCCAATAGAGCTAAGGCAGAGGCAAAGATAAAGGGCATTTTCCAGAAATGGCTGATATCCAATCCAAAATGTTTAGCCAGCTCCCCAAGTAAGCCCAGAGCAAGAAAATATGCACCTACCAAAAGGACTGTTAGGGAGCTATATATGGCATAACGGGAGATGAATATATCAACCTCCATCAGCCGGTGTCTCATTGTGGCAAACAGGATCAAGGCCAGAGAGATAAGGATGATAACTGAATGAACAGCTATAAGATTCAATGGAATCATAAAATATAGCAACCTCTGGCTGATTACAAAGATAAAAGAGGCAAATATAGAGCCCAAACCCAGGATGGCATATTTCACCTGCCACCTCTCTATCCCTTTTGAAGAGCGGAGAATAGCCTCTAACCGGGCAAGGATAAAGATCATAGAGAAACATAGGAAAAGATAGAAATAGTATCCTACCTTTCCTATCTTGAGGGCAGGGATAAAAGGCCCCTCAAATGTTGGAAGTGTAAGAAATGCATTTGAATAACATAGGGTCAAAAATAGTAGGGATACAATGTAGAAGAAGGTGATGACTACCTTCCGTTTGGATATAATTTCTCGGTATTCCCTTCTGGCAAAGGTATAGCTGAAAAGAACCCAGCTCCCCGGTAGCAGACATTCACCTACCCTGGCCAAACGGGCCCAGAACAGGATATCTGCTGGTGACGAACTAAAGAGTGTCATGGAGTTGGCAAATTCCATCAGGCCCAGTGGAAGCATTCCCAGTGCAAAGCCTATGTTTATAAGACTTTTGACATTACGAGAAAGGATGAATAATGCCAATCCCAGGCAGGCAATACAGTCAATTAATGGCAAGATAGCAGTATAAGACATAATATCTAATCGTCTGAGGCCAAAGGTCGGAGGATAGAGGCATGTGCCTTACCCCTCTTCTTGATAACACTGGCTTCTTGGGTAACATGGAGTTTCCCACCACACTGATGGCAGAGACGGTGCTCCTCGTCTTGAAGCGCCCATCCGTAGTATTCCTGTCCGCACTTCGGACAAATTCCTTTAAGCATCATATCCCTCAAAACTAGAGGCTGGAGGTTGTCATTGTCACACACTTGCTTTGCATCTACTGTCTAATATCTCTCATCTACCACCTAATGGCCAGCCTCATAACGCAACAAACGCCAGATCCCAATCCCCAAATCTTATGACCCCAAATTTCAACACAATTTAGAAAAATGTCTACTTGACACTGTGTAATACATGTCATATAGTGTCTTACATGAGAATGCGAGTTAAAGGGAGGTAATATGCGTGCCGTTCAAAAAAGTTTACGGATTTCCCCAGAGACTGTGGAAGAAATCGAAAGAATTGCCCATGAGTCTGGCCGCGATTTTTCTTCCATAGTCAAAGACCTTCTTACAGAGGCTATCAAGATGCGCCGTTGCCCTGGCATTGTGTTCGCGGATGGGGTAAGCGGAAGAAGGGCCAGAGTTGCTGGAACTGGTCTAGAGGTTTGGGAAATCGTTGCCACTTATAAAAGCGTTAATCAAGATTTTAAGCGTCTTCAAAAGGCTTACCATTGGTTGACCGAACAGCAGTTAAGGTCTGCCCTTGGTTATTACGCGCTTTATCCTGAAGAGATTGATGACCTCATTAAGCATAATGAAAGATGGTCTAAGAAAACTTTAAAGAAAAACTATCCATTCCTGAGCAGGGGCATTACTTGAGATACTATCTGGATGAGGATCTCAGCCCAAAGATAGCGGAACTTCTCAGAAAGCGAGGTGTTGACGCCATAAGTGCACATGAAGTTGACATGAAACAAGCGTCTGATGCAGAGCAACTCGCCAGGGCAGCTCAAGAAAAACGGTGCCTCGTAACTAGAAATAGAGATGATTTCATTAGACTCACTGTGCAATTTTTCAATGATCACCGGCCCCATTACGGGGTTTTAATTGTTCCTTATAGTATCCCAGGAGATCAATTTTCTCGCTTGGCGAGTGCGCTTGCAAAATATGCCTTTTCTCATACAAAGGACAGGGGGTCTTATATGGTTGACTTTTTGTAATCTAGTGGCCGGTTAGCCCTTTGAGCTCTCAGCCTTGCTTGCCCTGTTTGATTTGTTTTTGTATCCAACAGGGAGCTTCCAGCTTTGAGCCTTGAGCTAATTTGCCTCCAACCCTGCCTATTATCATTTAC
>DTXE01000409.1 GCA_012962595.1 Syntrophaceae bacterium
AGCAAAAAAGAAATCCTCCTGCCTCCAAATTAGAGGAGTTATTTTCACATGAAAAAGGTATGGAACGTCAGCTAAACCATGGTGAATGAAAATGTCAGTTCTGCCCAATGCACAGAGGTACAAGATACTGGTCATCGATGATAATTCCGACCATGTAGAGCTCATTAAAGTCTATCTGGAGCCCGCTGGAAACTTTGAGGTTGAGGGTGCAGCTACCGCAGCAAAAGGTTTGGAAAAGGCCAAAGGTGATACCTTTGATGTGATTCTTTTAGATTACCGCCTTCCAGATCAGGATGGTCTGGATGTGCTCCAAGAAATGGAGAAACGGGGAATCAAAACACCTGTTATCTTCGTCACTGGTTATGGGGATATTAAGATTGCCATTGAGGCCATGAAGCACGGGGCTTATGACTATTTAAGCAAACCTGAAATATTTTCCCCTATGCTACCCCGAGTTTTACAGGCGGTTTGGGAAAGATTCCAACTCCAGAAGGTAGCTCTAGATTTCGAGCAAAAACTCAATCGGGCATTTTTCGGGATGACCGAGGCCATGGCTGCCATGGTAGAGGTAAAAGACCCCTACACCGCTGGTCATGGAGAGGGTGTAGCCAAGATTGCAGTTGCTATTGCTAAAGAGATGAACTTGCCACAGAGAGACATTGATGGCATACGTATTAGTGCCCTACTTCATGACATCGGTAAGATAGCCGTACCTTCCGAAATATTGACTAAGCCTACAAATTTGACAGATTTAGAGAGGGCTGCCATAAACCAACACCCTCGATATGGCTATGAGATTCTCAAGAAAATTGACTTTCCTTGGCCTGTTGCTGAAGCTATACTCCAGCACCATGAAAGGCTTGACGGTTCAGGGTATCCACAGGGGCTAAAGGGTGATGAGATCATTCTGCCAGCCCGCATCCTTGCTGTGGCTGATATAGCAGATGCCATGAGTTACCAGCGACCCTATAGGGCTGCACGGGGAATTAAGGCTGCTATTGAGGAGATTAAAAAGGGAAGTGGAACGCTCTATGATTCTACCGTTGTGGACGCCTGGCTGCGTTCTATCAGGACTAAAAAGGGGGCGGAGAAACACCATTCCCATATCCCCTCTA
>DTXE01000410.1 GCA_012962595.1 Syntrophaceae bacterium
CCATTTTTAAGCATTTTTAAGTGATCTAAATGATCTAATTTCTACCACCGTTTCTACCGTTCTTAAGGCTTTAACGAGATTAACGCTCTAAACTATCTCAACGATGCTAACCAGAAAAACCAAACAAACTCAATCAACCAAATTAAGGAAGCTTACAGCTAACGGCTCACAGCTGACAGGGAAAAAGAAAACACTGAATGTCAATAATCAAGTCTGACCCCAATTGTGACCCCCAGGAAGGCCGTAAATCGTAAATGGTAAATCGGAATCGAATCGTATTACGAACCAGCTTTGATTTTCCTTTTTGCAAGGGTGATTGAATCCATGATGGGAATTCCCCTTTTGTCGAGCTCCGCCTGAAAGTCCCAGTATTCAAGGCCAGCAGTTGCTGCTGCTTTTCTAAAAGATACTCCTTCTTGGAATCTTTTTACCGCTAATTCTATCCTTTGATCATGCAAGGCTTTCTTGATAAGCTGTCTTATGGCTGTAGATCTATCCTCCGATCTTTCTTTTGCAAATTTCTCAATTTCGTTGAGAAGACCCTTGTCCATAAGTATATTGGTTCTTACAAGCTCTTTATTTTTTCTCATAGCTCTTACCCTCTATTATGTATATTTCGGCAACCCTGGAACTTAGTCTATTTTCTATAACTAAGTTTCTTATGCCATTTTCAAACTCGTCGAATCCTATATCCTTGTTTTTTAAAGCTTCTAGCAATAAATCGGGAGAGGCTGTTACTTTAAAACCCAAACTAATGGCTATCTTAGCGAGACCTTCATCATCTGTTATAATCTCATATGCCTTTTCCTGCGTAGCAAGAGCCAGGATAGCATGATCTCCTCGTTCGACCACTTTACTAAGTCTTCTGCGCAGATTATCCCAGGAGACCTTATCCACCTTTTCCATCCTTATGGAATGATTACTGAAATATCCTTTGATTATAGTTGCATCAGTGATACCTTTCTTCTCCCCCTCTACTACCGCCTCATGGTAGACAACCTCTGGTGCAACAAGCCCTTTTCCTATTCTTACAAGCCTGTGGAGTTCGCCTATCCTTGCCAATGATATAAGAGTTGAGGTATCTACAATGACTTTCATTGATAATATTTTATATTACTTTTTGTGTATAAATTTAACAGGCCTGCTGATAGCAGTCAAGTATTTTCGTGGACTATGCTTTACTCTCTGCACTCTGGCATCTGCTCTCCACCCTATGCTATTTGACCCAAATAACCCAGATCAATCGGATAAAGAAATCAGTGGTATAAGGCTTCACTTGTGTCCGGTAAAAATTATGGAGTGGTAGACCAAGTCGACCTTATGTTAGAATGGGTTTTTAGCAGAAAATCCCATCA
>DTXE01000411.1 GCA_012962595.1 Syntrophaceae bacterium
CAGAATAGTTTTAGGCTCAATCAGAGGTTTTATGCCTCTCTGGGTGAGAAAAAGGCGTTTGTTTTGTCTCATGGCCGTAACATGATGATTTTAAAGATTGTGGGCTATGCGGAGCAGGTAGCGAAGTACTATAAATTAGAGGATTTTAAAGCCCATGTGTGGATTGCCCATCAGCGGTATCCAACTAAGGGGCGGGTTTGGCACCCCGGAGGAACCCATCCTTTTACGGGAATGGATGAGGCCTTGGTCCACAATGGAGATTTTGCTAACTATTATTCCGTGAGTGAATATTTAAGACAGCGTAATATTTTCCCCCTGTTTCTAACTGATACTGAGGTCTCAGTACTTCTATTCGACCTTTGGAATCGGGTTTATGGCTATCCTCTGGAGTACATCATTGAGGCCATGGCACCTACTACCGAAATGGATTTTGATCTATTGCCCCCAGAGAAACAGAAGATATATCGTGTAATTCAGGCTACTCATATACATGGATCTCCTGATGGGCCGTGGTTTTTCATTATTGCTAGAAATGAACCATATAAAAGGTATTTTCAGCTCATCGGAATTACCGATACCTCCATGTTAAGGCCTCAGGTCTTTGCCTTGTCTGAAGGAGAAGTGCAGATAGGCCTTATTTGTTCAGAAAAGCAGGCCATAGATGCCACTTTACGGAGCCTGTCCAATGAAGACAAACGGTTCTGCCCGGTGGCTGATAAATACTGGAATGCCAGGGGAGGCAGTCATACCGATGGTGGTGCCTTTATCTTTACAGTTAAGGATAGGGACGGTGGATCCTCTGAAAAGGTCATAACCTGTACGGATAAATTTGGAAAAATCATCTCCACCCCTAAAGATCAGCAACATTACCATGTTACCATTTCTATCTCCCCTCCAAAAGAAGAAAGGGAACTTAAGGAGGAGATTGAGAGAGGACTTAAGAATGAAGACCCTTTAGAGATGTTTCACTACATCCGAAGAAGGCTAATAGATTGGGATTTTGATACCTTCCGCTGGTGGTGTGAGGAGTTGGTGCGGCAGGCGGTAGATGAAGATATTAAGGATAAGGCTATTGAATTATTAACCCTGTTGAACGACCGCCGATACCATACAGGAACCAAAAAGAGAAGCTCACTATTAAGGATAATTAATGAGAGCCTAAAAAGGCTCTTTGATGCTACACCTTATATCGATTCTAAATCCACTACTCGTTATCGGCTTATAGATTGGCAAACAAAGGAGGCCCTTAGGGGGCCTGACAGAGGAGAAGAGATTTTAGTAATCGATGTTCAGGGCTTCCCTCCAGAAGGAGAAGACTGCGATGCCCGCTTGATTTGTAAGGCCTATTTTAAAGGCTGGAGACGGTTTATGGCTTATGGATACAGGGGGCAGCGATTCTGTGGTTGTGGCTTAGGACCTGCAACCAAAGGTGTTCGGATTGACGTATACGGCAGTTCAGGGGATTATCTGGGTTCAGGCATTGACGGCCTTGAGATATACGTTCATGGGAACGCCCAGGATCAGTTGGGTCAGATTATGAAAAGTGGGAAAATGGTCATCTTTGGGGACGTGGGGCAGACCTTTCTTTATGGTGCAAAAGGTGGGGAGATTTATGTTTTGGGCAATGCAGCTGGAAGGCCCCTTATTAATGCCGTTGGCCACCCCAGGGTAGTTATTAACGGCACCTGCCTGGATTACCTGGCCGAATCATTTATGGCAGGCGATCCCTTAAATGGTGGAGGATTTGTGGTACTAAATGGTTTGGAATTCGATGACCAAGGGAATATCAGAGAGCAACCAACCCCCTATCCTGGATCCAATCTCTTTTCCTTGGCCTCAGGTGGGGCTATTTACATTCGAGATCCCCACAGAAAGTTGGTAGAAGAACAGCTCAACGGCGGGGAGTTCACCCCTTTTACCAAACAGGACTGGGACCTTATTATCCCCTATCTGGAAGAGAATGAGCGACTGTTTGGTATCTCTATTGAAAAAGATATACTCAGGGTCAAAGGGGTGATAAAAAGACCAGAAGAGGTGTATCGGAAAGTCAGGGCCATAAAATTGGCGGTTCTAACTGAGGTAGAGGATGATAAGGCCAGCTAACATATCACATTTCAAGGAAGTTAATGAAATTTCATGCCTGTATGAGATATCAAAGGCCTTAAATGCCTCTTTAGACCTAAGGGAGTCCCTTCAGAATATACTTGAAATTTTATCTAATAGAATGGGGATGAGGAGGGGGACTATTACCATCCTAAATCCTCACACTTCCGAGCTTCAGATAGAGGTAGCTCATGGTCTAACCGCCGAGGCCAGGAAGCGAGGAAGATATAGATTGGGGGAAGGTATAACCGGAAGGGTGGTGGAGATGGGAGAGCCTATAGTCATTCCTAAGATCAGTGAGGATCCCCATTTCCTGAACCGAACTCGATCCCGGGGTGATATAAAAAAGAAAAATATATCGTTCATCTGTGTTCCTATTAAAATGGGTAAAAAGACCCTAGGTGCCCTAAGTGTTGACCGTCTCTTCACCGACGAGGTGTCCTTTGAAGAGGACATCCGGCTTCTTACCATTATCAGTACCCTTATTGCCCAGACAGTAAAAAACCTTCAGACTATTGAGGAAGAAAAGGAGCACCTACTTTATGAAAACATCCAGCTTAAAAGCGAGCTTCAGGAGAAGTACCGCATATCTAACATAATCGGTACAAGTAAAGCGATGCTTCACGTTTATGAAATGATTAATAGGGTAGCCAAAAGCGATGCCACTATTTTGTTACGGGGAGAAAGTGGCACTGGAAAAGAACTGATAGCCAATGCCATCCACTACAATAGTCTCAGGGCTAAGGGTCCTTTTATCAAGGTCAACTGTGCTGCCCTACCTGAAACCCTGATGGAAAGCGAACTTTTTGGACATGAAAGGGGCGCATTTACCGGTGCTTATGCCTTAAAGAAGGGTCGCTTTGAGCTGGCCAAGGGTGGGACCATATTTTTGGACGAGATAGGTGACTTAAGCCTCAATGTTCAAGTGAAGTTGCTCAGGGTTATTGAAGAGCAGGAGTTTCAGAGGGTAGGTGGTACAAAAACCATCAAGACAGATGTCAGGATTATCGCCGCCACTAATCAGGCTCTGGAGAAGGCCTTGGGTGAAAAGACCTTTCGTGAAGATCTTTACTATCGGCTAAATGTGTTTCCCATCTATGTCCCACCACTTCGGGAGAGACGAAGTGATATTCTTCTCTTGGCCGACCACTTTTTGGAAAAATATAACCGGGAACATAGAAAAAACATTAAGAGGATATCTACCCCAGCCATCGACATGCTTATGCAATACCACTGGCCTGGTAATGTAAGGGAACTCAAGAATTGTATAGAACGGGCAGTACTTATCTGTGTTGAGGAGGTAATAAAAAATTATCACCTCCCACCCACCTTGCAAACCGCGGAAAGCTCAGGCACACAGAGTGGGCTTCCTTTGACTGTTGCCACAGAAAACTTTGAGAAGGAGCTGATTATAGAGGCTCTAAAGGCAACCAATGGTAACAGATCCAAGGCAGCTAAGTACCTAGATACCAGTATAAGGATTATTAACTACAAGATCGAAAAGTACGGAATAAATCCCAAGAAATTCAAGATAACCTAAAATCTATCCCCTCTCTAACAATTGACTAAAGCATCTTCTTTAAACCAGTACCCACATGTTTAAGGCGTCACCTCAGGGCATTTTTCACTTCGGCCAGAAAAGGCTTGCATTTAGAATATCTTGAATTAAAATGCAAAAAATTGGATTAATTTATCCAACAAATAGAGGAGGTTCTATGAAAGAAAGGGCATTAACCGTAAAACAGGTTGCTGAATATCTACAGGTAAATGAGAGGACCATTTATAAACTCGCCCAAAATGGCAAAATTCCATGTTTTAAAGTTGCAGGAACATGGAGATTTTGGAAAAGGGACATTGAAGAATGGACCGAAGAAAACAAAAAGAGGGTCTTGAAGGGATGCAAAAAAGA
>DTXE01000412.1 GCA_012962595.1 Syntrophaceae bacterium
ATTGCAAGTATGCAAGTTGGAAGAATTAAAGTAGGTGGAGATGCAATAATGATCTTAAATGTGGATAATGAAGTCTCAGATGATATTATAGAAAAAATAAAAAAGGTTAAGGGTATAATGGATGCAAAATTAGTAAAAGTGTAATTAGGTGTTAGGTCTCAGGTGTTAGGTGTCAGTACCTAATACCGTAAGGGCCGTCGCGCCGCCCCAGGGGCGCACAAGGCCATCGCAAGCGATGGCCAGAATAGGCGTCGTAGAACTACATTCACCCTCTGAGTGGTAGTGCGTAAGCACTACAACAGCTTAGGCTGAGTCGCGGTATGGGGCACATGCTCCTTATCCATTACCTCTTTTATCTGTTCATGTGTTGGCACTCTTTTTATTTGAACATTATATCGTCCTAGACCTTCAAAAATTGGTTGCCATAAATAGTCGGGATCGATGCTTAAGGCTTGAATAAGGATAGCGAAGCGTGGGATAGGGTTCTCTGGTATTGCATAACTGAGTCCATGGCTTAATAGCCAATTCCTTCCAATCTCTGGGGAATTTAAAGTATGGAATAGTGCCAAAAGGTGATGAGATTTTCCAGAGCCATATCCTCCAGAAAAAGTATAAACTCCTTTTGCACCTTTTTCGTGCTTGAATTTTTTATTTAATTCTCCAAAAACTTCTTTTAAAGGTTCTGTCATAAAGGTAATATCAAGGAATCTCGCGGGATCACTTTCTATGCCTTCCTTTATAACTACTTTATAAACATCAACTCGACCTTCTATACCTTCTTTTAAAACCTCTTCTCTTGGTCGAACCAAATCTTGTATCATATCAACACATCCTTAAACCTAATACCGTAAGGGCTGTCGCGCCAGCCCACTATACCTCGTGGCGGTATGGGGCACATACTCCTAATACCTATATAATTCCTTCTTCCTTCATGCTTATATATCTTCCGTCACCTATAATTATATGATCTTGAACAGATATTCCAATTTTTTCACCTGCATAGATCAACTTTTTTGTAGTTTTTATATCGTCTTCACTAGGTTCTGGATCTCCGCTTGGATGATTATGGACTATAATTATTGAGTTTGAGTTTTCCTTTATTGCAATCTTAAATACTTCTATTAACTTAAAAAAATTAATATCAATGCCACCGATTGATATTGTTTTATATGACATTATTTTATTTCTCTCATCAAGGATAACTGCTATAACTTTTTCTTGCTTTTTAGAACGCATTTCTGGCATTAATAAACTTATAACCTCTTGAATATGCTTTTTTTTTCAAACATTCTTCTTGCTAATTCAAAACAC
>DTXE01000413.1 GCA_012962595.1 Syntrophaceae bacterium
CAAATATTGCTAATTTCATATTTGTTAATCACTTATGTTTTTTAAATACTTTTTTGGCCGTTGCTAAATTGACAACTTTACCAAATATCAAAATCCAAATGACCAAAACATACCTGGAAAAGTTATTGGATTTTGGATATTTAAGTTTTGAATTTGTTTGGCATTTGATGCTTGGGATTTGGAATTTAAACAAGAGGAGCTATTTTCACATGAAATCTTTGACCCATCTTGGACTTGTTTAGGATTTAAAAAATTTCATACCAGGCTAAAAGATAAGGTGTCATGTACTTAGTCTATAATGCACTTATGTGTGTTGCCTTCATGGCTTGCTTACCATATTTTCTGCTAGAGACTATCAAAACGGGAAAATATAAAAAAGGCCTTCCATACAAGCTAGGGTTCTCTATACCTCAAGATTTGATCCTAAAACCTACCACAAAATCGCCTATTTGGATACACGCCCTATCTGTGGGAGAAGTAAATTCCGCTGTACCCTTGGTTAAAAGCATCCATCAAAGATTTAAAGATATCCCTATGGTATTTTCTGCAACCACAGAGACAGGGTATAACGTGGCTCAAGATCGGCTATCACATATGGTTAACCATATCATTTTCTATCCCTTAGATCTTATATGGATTGTGAGAAGGATTATAAATACCGTTCGCCCTCGCCTTTTCATACTGGTTGAGACCGATATATGGCCTAATTTCCTTAAGGTTGTGAGATATTATGCACCTATTATCCTTGTAAATGGAAGTATGTCTCAGAAATCTTACAAGAGATATCGAAGGATACCATGGTTTACCAAGGAAGTTCTGGACCACTTCTCTTTTCTGGGTGTCCAAACAGAAGAGGACGCATCTAGATTTTTAGGAATCGGTGCTAAAAGGGAACGTGTAAGGGTAATGGGCAATATAAAATTTGACCAGCCCAATATAATACTATCTCAAGATGAGGTAAAAAGACTCAAACAACAATTGGGTCTTAAGGAAGAGAGGGTTTTTGTAGCTGGAAGTACTCACAAGGGCGAAGATGAAATCATCTTAAACATTTACAAATTGGTCAAAGGTGGCCATCAGGATATAGTACTAATAATAGCCCCCAGACATCCTGAAAGATTTGATGAGGTAACAAATTTGGCCAAAGAATATGGATTTAGGGTAGTAAAAAGAACCAAAATATCGCCCTCTGCCGCCCGAGATTTTGATGTTATAATTTTAGACACTATAGGGGAACTAAGCCAAATTTACAGTCTGGCATCGGTAGTCTTTGTAGGTGGAAGTCTTGTTAATATAGGGGGACACAATATGCTAGAGGTGGCTGCCCATAAGAAGGTTCCTCTATTTGGACCCTACACCCATGATCAGTTCGAAATTGTGAGGACATTGAAGGAAAATGATGGGGGGATTGAGGTGAGGAATGAAAAGGAACTTCTATACCAGGTTGAAAGACTACTTGATGATCCCTCATTATCTAATACATTGGGGCAAAGGGCCTATGAAGTTATTAACAAAAATAGAGGGGTGCTGGATCGCAACATGGAGGTTATCGAAGAATTCATTAAAATGACTGAAATATCAGAATCCAAACCACTATGAGGAATGACAAATGACAAACAAAAATTTTGGCATTTGGATTTTTTGACTAGGGATCATGCTGAGATTTTACATGGAAAGAATTATCTGGAGTAAGGATGACACCCCAGGGATGCAGGGTCTCAAGCCTATCTTGTATCTCTTTTCTCTCATTTATGGGGCTATAGTAAAGATGAGGATTCTTCTCTATAGGTATGGTTTCCTTCATGCTAAAAGCCTTCCTTGCAAAGTCATAAGCCTTGGAAATATAACTATAGGAGGAACTGGAAAAACTCCTATGGCTATTTGGCTGGCGGAATTCCTCACATCGGAAGGTATTAGGGTAGCCATATTAAGTAGGGGATACAGGGGTACCACCAGCTACACAGTAAACATCGTTTCTGATGGTTACCATGTATTCTTAAGACCCCATGATGTGGGGGATGAACCCGTTTTAATGGCCAGAAGGTTAAAGGGGGTTCCAGTTGTTGCAGGTCAAAATCGTTTTAAGGCTGGAGAATGCGCCATCAGTCATTTCGGGGCTGAGATACTTATCTTAGACGATGGATTCCAACATATGGCACTTAAGCGAGATATGGATTTTGTACTGTTAGATGCCACAAATCCCTTTGCAAATGGATATTTACTTCCAAGAGGGCCTCTCAGGGAACCCGCAAGCCATCTGAAAAGGGCCCACGCTTTTATATTGACTCGATGCGACCAGGCAACAAACGTAGAAAAAACCATAAGAACTCTTACCAATACCTTCCCAAAAATTCCGGTTTTCAAAAGTGTGCATAGGCCATATAAATTATGTACCCTTGGTGAGGATACATTCCTTGATGTAGGTGTACTCTCAGGCAAAAAAATATTGGCATTTTCTGGTATCGCCAATGCTCGCACCTTCATGGCAATGCTTAAGAGCATAGGTCTAAATGTAGTGCAATTTAAAGAATACCCTGACCATTATTACTACTCAAGGAAGGAATTACAGCAGATTCAAAGAGAAGCACTGGCACTAAATGTGGAGGCCATCATTACCACCGAGAAGGATATAGTTCGTATTGAAGATAGGTGGCCCAATAAATTGCCTCTTTCATTTTTGGCCATAAACATGGAATTTGTGGACGAAGCCTTTAAGAATTTTTTAATAAAGCACCTCAAAATAAGAGCAAATTAGCAGAGAGACTTAGAGAGTACAGGTATGAATATAGCGGTGTTCATGGATAGGGATGGCACTATTAATGAAGAGGTAGGATACATTAACCATATAGACCGATTCAAACTACTCCCTAGGGCCATTGATGCCATTAAACTTATAAATCATGTGGGTCTCAAGGCTGTAGTTGTGACTAACCAATCAGGGCCCGCCAGAGGCTACTATCCAGAGCAATTAATAAATGAGGTTCATATTAAGCTTACATCCATATTGAAAGAGAAACAGGCCTATTTGGATGGCATATACTATTGTTGTCACCATCCTCATGCGGTAGAGGAAGTCTACCGTAAGGTATGTGATTGCAGAAAGCCTAATATTGGCCTGCTCATTCAGGCTGCAAGGGAGCTTAATATCGACCTTAAACGGTCCTATGTTGTGGGAGATCGTTATCTAGATATAGAACTTGCGCACAATGCAGGGACTAAGGGTATTTTAGTTTTAACGGGCTACGGTCAGGGAGAGGTAAGGTATGTGGGGCCCAAACAAAGATGTAAGCCTGTATTTATTGCCAAGGATTTACTGGATGCGGTAAAATGGATTGCCAAAGATATAAAGAAGTGAGATTGGCTCATAAATTCAGATTTTAAAAAATTCTTGAGATAAGAGATAAAGTGAACGGTTCTATTTTTCTTTCATCCCAGATCAACAGAACTCTCTGGTATCGTCAAAAACGAATACGAGAAGTCCTTTCCAGCCTTCTGCCCCTTAAGGAGAAACTCCGTAAAACCGACTGGCTCATTGACCAGATTGCATATAAGCTCTATGGATTGACTGAGGATGAAACAAGGATTGTTGAAGGCAATAGCTCAGCAAAAAAGAGTGAAAACTACGACTGAGGTAAAAGGAATATGAAAAAACAACCTTTATTTGCAAATCCGACCTTACCTTTCCATCATATCACTAAAATTACAAAACCACCTGTTAAAATTACCTTCAAGGAATATGTAATGCTGGATGGCACAAAAAAGGTGTTAGTAGAGCGGGTAGGAGATGGATCTATTATTAGACGCTTTGACAAAACTCCATTTCCTAGAAAACAAACCGATGTGATATGCCCTCATTTCCTTGAACTAAAATGGGGTACGGGATGTCCTTATGATTGTTCGTGGTGTTATTTAAAGGGGACCCTTCGTTTTTTACCTTACGGAACCAATCCTCATATAAAGGACCTTGATAAGATAAAAAGGCACACGCAAGTGTTCTTAGAGTATGTCAAAGAATCCGAGATCTTAAATTCTGGTGAGCTGGCAGATTCTTTGATGCTAGAGGGAAACAAAAAATCTTTCATAAAGTTTATAGTCCCTCTATTTGAGGGTCAAAATAAACATAGGCTCCTTTTGCTAACCAAGTCTGATAGAATCCAAAATCTTCTCCGAATCGATTCACATAGACAGATAATAGCAAGCTTTAGTCTCAATGCTTTACCTGTAGCCAGTGAATGGGAGAAAAAAGCTCCACCAGTAGAAAATAGAATAAACGCAGCTAAGAAGCTTTATAAGGAAGGATATGAAGTGAGGATAAGGATAGATCCTATGGTCCTTATAGAAAATTGGGAAAAGTTTTATACTGACCTAATCGACCTAATATTTGACTCATTTATTCCCGAACGGATTACTTTAGGCTCACTACGAGGGCTTCA
>DTXE01000414.1 GCA_012962595.1 Syntrophaceae bacterium
ATTCAAAATTCAAAATTCTTCTATTCACTTTGTGTTAATCTAGAAAAGGGCGATATTCAGTATCAATTAGTAAAGGAGCTTGCTGTAAAATCACTTCAGGTGAGAGTATTTTTAAATGATATGGCAAATTTAGAAAAGTATGTTGAATTTATAAAAAACTTTGGAGATGATAAACATATATTAATCACTATTGTGCAAACTAGAGAACATATTACAAATAAAGAGCTTTTAAAAAAAGATATTAGAACCATATTTCAAAGCTTTGATGGTATTGTTGATGAATATCAAATAGGAAATACAATCAATCGTATAAAATGGGGATTTGTATCTATTGATGAGTATTTAGAATTTTATAAAACTATTCAAGATATTAGAGATAAAGAGCAGGTCTATTTCTTTGCCCTTTTTATGTCACAATTTGCGCCTTAATCAAGTTAGTATTGCCGGGCATACCCACAGGAATCCCTGCAGTGATTACTACCATATCTCCTTTAGATACTATCCCTGACTCTTTAGCAACATCGATAGCCTTTTTAAACACATCATCTGTGTCCTTAAATTTTGATACCAGAAATGGGAATACCCCCCAACAAAATGCCAGTCTCTTCACGGTAGATGGCCGAGGACTGAGGGCAATGATGGGCTGCGATGGGCGAAGTCTTGAGACAAATCGTGCCGTGCTGCCGGACTCTGTTGGTGTAATGATAGCCGCCGCTTTAATTCCTTGAGCCAGATAACAGGCTGATTGACTGATGGCCTGAGGGTAATCGCCCTGCGTAAGTGGCCTTTTTAGAAATGTATCAAAAGGAAATTCTTCCTCAGCCGCTTCAGCAACCTTAGCCATCATCCGAACGGCCTCTACAGGAAATTTTCCAGTAGCTGTCTCCTCGGAAAGCATCAGTGCATCTGTTCCATCATATATGGCATTGACTACATCCGCTGTCTCAGCACGGGTAGGCCTGACATTATCTACCATAGATTTGAGCATCTGAGTGGCTGTGATGACTGGCCTTGCACTTTGGTTAGCCTTACTAATCAGCATCTTTTGGACCATAGGAACCCTCTCTAACGGAGTCTCTACCCCCAAATCTCCCCTGGCTACCATAATACCATCCACTACTTGCATGATCTCATCAATATGGTCTAAAGCCTCATGTTTCTCAATTTTGGCAATCACCGGGATGTCTGCTCCATTCTTCCGAATAATATTCTTTACCATTTTGATATCATTGGCCTCTTTCACAAAGGAAAGCGCCACCAGATCAACCCCTTGCTTGATACCAAACAGGAGGTCCTTTCGATCTTTATCTGTTAAGGGTGGTAGTTTAATGCTTTGTGTGGGAAGATTGATTCCTTTATGAGAACTTAATAGGCCACCCACTATCACTTCACACGTTATATCCCTCTCATTTTTGGCTATAACCCGAAGCTCTAGGTTTCCATCTGCCAAAAGAATAGTATCTCCCGGTTTGACCACTTGAGGTAGGGGTGCATAAGTTACCGATACTTCCCTTTCATCTCCCATGACCTTCCGGTTAGTCAAGATGAAAGTATTTTGGGGCCTTAATTCTACACCCTCTTCTTTGACCTGACCTGTCCGAATCTTGGGGCCAGCCAGATCCTGAAGGATAGCAACCGGTTTTTTAAGTTCTTGGGCAATGCGCCGAATGTCCTTAATTTTTTGGCCATGTTCCCTATGAGTTCCATGGGAGAAATTCAGCCGGGCCACATCCATACCACTTTGGATAAGCGCCTTGATAATTCGTGGTGATTCACTTGCAGGACCTATGGTACAAACAATCTTTGTCCTTCGCATTTACAATCTATACCTCATCCATCCCATAACTAGATGCAAGCATAATTAATTCAGACCTTAAATGCAATAAGGTTTTATGATTATTGATTTAACTCAGCATGAGCTCTAA
>DTXE01000415.1 GCA_012962595.1 Syntrophaceae bacterium
TAAGAGAGTATATTATAGAAAGAGATAGGTTTTATGATAAAAAGTTTAATAATTTATAATTATCATCTGTATCATAAGTGAAGTTGTCAAGCTCAAAAGTAACCATATTACTAATGTCCTGTAATGCTCTATCTTTAGGAGTACAGTGAGGGCATGGCATATAGTACTTTGATTGTGTAGAGTCCTCATACTCTATCTCAATATGACTAGCACCTGCAACTGTAGGCGTTCCATTTGTATATATTTTTCTATTAAAAAAACTATCTGCCCTGTTATCTATCAATTCCATAGGGCTACCCTCTCCCTCAACATCATCAGTAAAATCCTTTTCGCTCCGTAAGATGAAATTTTTGACCCATCTAGGAATCGCTCACTAAATCCTCAAAACTCATACTCCCGGCCTCAAACTTACACTCCACCCTTGGCTACTTTTTCCTCCTTGACTATAAATACTAGGTAAGGCTAACATCGAAGGAGCTTTTTTAAGACCTCTCAAAAAATCTTTTCAAGGAGACAATGGTAATGAGAATAATGGGACTGGATGTGGGAGACTGCACGATTGGCGTAGCTGTAAGTGATGAAATGGGGTGGACAGCCCAGGGGTTGACCACCATCAGACGCAGTAGCATAGAAAAAGACCTTGCAGCCATAAAAAAATTACTTAACATTTATAATGCAGAAGAGGTTGTCATCGGTTTACCCAAAAACATGGACGGAAGCCTGGGGAAAAGGGCTAATTTAGTATTGGAATTTGTAGATTCTCTTAAAGGGAGACTATCCATACCCATTACTACGTGGGATGAACGACTATCAACAGTAGCGGTTACCAAAGTGCTTTTAGAGGCAGATATGAGCAGAAAGAAACGAAAAAGGGTTGTTGATAAATTGGCAGCTACCTACATACTCCAAGGATATTTAGATAGCAAGAAAGGGCTGAGGAAATAAACCTCCAGTAAGTGGATTCGGACTAAGTGCTCTGAGGCAGATGAGTGCATCTAAAAGATATCTGCTACTTTTGCTCACAATCCTTTATATGATCACCACTTCCATATTTTTTGAAATGTACCATTTCCTATTCCACCCTTCATCATATGAAAGGAGGTTAAAGACCATATATATATTCCCAGGGATGAACTTGAGAGAGGTAACTGAAATTCTCACTAAAAATGAGTTGATTAGGGATGCTGACAAATTTATCCTGTGGGCCAAGATAACAGGATGTGCTTCACGCATTAAGGCAGGAGAATACCAATTTAATACCGCTATGCCCCCCAGGGAAATTTTAGATAGATTAGTAGATGGATCCACCGTTATTCATAAAGTAACCGTGCCAGAAGGGTATAATCTCTTCCAAGTTGCAAAATTACTCTCTCAAAAGCACCTAATCGATGAAGAGAAATTTATTCAAAAGGCCTTTGATCCTGAGCTTATATCTTCATTGGACGTGGAGGGCCTGAGTTTAGAAGGATATCTCTACCCGGATACCTATTATTTCCGTTGGGGCATGGATGAGGAAGACATTTTGAAGACTATGGTAAATAGATTCTATACTGTATATAACTCTAAATTTAAAGATGTAGCAACAAAGAGGGGTCTCAGTAAGCGAGAGGTTTTGACATTAGCTTCCCTTATAGAGAAAGAAACATCTATTCCTCAAGAACGGCCTTTAATCTCGGCAGTCTTTCATAACAGACTAAAGAAAGGGATGCGACTTGAATGTGATCCTACGGTTATATATGGACTTATTAAGTATTTTGGAGAGTTTAAAGGAAACATAACCAAGGAAGATCTCGGAACAAAGACCCCTTATAATACTTATCTTATTCGAGGATTGCCCCCTGGCCCTATTTCCAATCCAGGAGAAGCCGCTATTCATGCAGCATTATATCCGGCTGAAACCAATTATCTTTATTTTGTTTCAATGAATGATGGTACTCACTATTTCTCCAGAAATTTGAGAGAACATAGCCGAGCCGTCAGGAAATATCAGAAAATGAGAAGGTGAAGCCTATCTGATCCTTTTGAAGAAAGAGTCAAATGGCAATGTAAACTGATAAAGACCTTGATCCAATATCTCTTGATACACCTCTTGGGTTTCGAATTGGTAGCCTAACTCCTTTAAATAACGGAGAAGTCTGTCTGCTTGAAAGGAATTGCCACGGTCTAGATAAATCAGAACCAGTTTGGCCAATCCTTTCTTCTCCCCTATTACCTTAAAAACCTGCTCTGCCTCCGGGTAGTTTTCCTCCTTTATACGTTCATATCCCACCCATTCCCACAAAGACCTATCTTCTTCATCAACAACGATGGGTAATACTTCCCGATGTTCCAGTGCGGCATTCATAGCTCCCATTCCTGCTTCCTTAGACTCGATGGGAGAAGCCATCCCAAATCCCTTTCCTCCCTCCCGGGCCAATTCTTTAAAAAGCTCCCTCTTTTCTTCCTTATTCTCTACACCCAACTCCTTAGATATATCCCTAACAGCCTCTGGGCTCAGTAGCTTTATAGAACAGCCAGAGGATAGAATAAAAATCAGGAGGAGTAAGCTAACAAAGATACATGTAAAGGTTGCTGCCCTTACCATTTGTTCATTCCATCTGTGTGCCTATATTATTGAAGATAATGTTCCAATATGCAAGCCTAAAAAATCATGATTATGGCCATTTTTTGAAGGAGCAATTTTTTCATCATCTATTTTTTTCCTTGACAAGGCAGGATGTGATCAGTATATTTTGGTGGGATAAAGTGGGATAAAGTGGTAAAAATCTGTGTTCCGTGGTCGGTTTGTACATACATTAGACTCCAAAGGACGTGTAAGCGTTCCTACCAAGTTTAGGGAAATATTGAGAGCCAAGTATGATGACCATCTTATAGTAACCAATTGGGATCGATGTCTATTAGCCTATCCCTCTGAGGAGTGGAAGAAGATTGAAAAGAGGCTCAGTATGTTGCCGGGCTTTGGGAGTGATGAAAGGTCATGTCAGCGGTTTTTTATCTCGGGTGCCACAGAGTGTACTATCGATCCACAGGGAAGAATCTTAATCCCGCCAAGCTTAAGGGAATATGCAGAGCTAGACAAGGAGGTAGTTTTGGTAGGAATGATTACTGGCTTTGAAGTTTGGAGTAAACAGAGATGGGATGAGGAAATGAAAAGACTACAAGCGAATTTAGAAAAGATAGGAAATGCATTAAATAATGCACTTGCTAAATCGGGACCCTAATTTGAGATCAGTCTATATTCACACTCCTGTTATGGTAAAGGAGGTGATGGAGTATTTAAGATGTGAGCCAGGTAAAGTCTATGTGGATGGAACCATAGGAGGTGGGGGACATTCTCTAGAGATATTAAAA
>DTXE01000416.1 GCA_012962595.1 Syntrophaceae bacterium
ACTAAGACCGGGACTCCATATTACGAAGCTGCTTGGATAGGAACTCAATCTGGTAATATACTTTACTTTTCCTTTTAATTTCTTGCTCGATAGTATCAATTCCATGCAGCACTGTAGAATGGTTTCTATTAAATGCCTTTCCAATAGCCTCTAAGGACTGCTCGGTATAATTCCGGCAAAGGTACATGGCTACATCCCTACAGAGAACAATGGCCTTCCTTCTCGATTTGGATTTCATTTCCTCTATAGGGATTTTATAATAATTACTGGTTAGTGCCTGGATAGTGTCTATACTAACAACAGTCTCCTTCTTTCCCAAGATTCCCTTTATGGCCTCCTTGGCCATGGGGAGGTCAACAGGCTCATTAAGCAGTGTAGATCTAGCTAAAAGGCCGATTAAGCTACTTTCAAGCTGCCTTATATCCCCCTTTATATGCTCGGCTAGATACTGGATAACATCATCTGAAACAGTTATGTGGTAGTTAGATGCCTTCTTTTTAAGTATCCTGACTCTGGTTTCATAATCTGGAGTGTCAATTCTAGTGATAAGGCCACTTGCCAGTCGGGATTTAAGCCTTCCACTCAAATTGGGAATATCCTCTGGTAGATGAGAACTAGTAAATACTACCTTTTTATTATCTGATGCCAGAGCATCTAAGGTGTATGTCAATTCTGTCTGAATCTTCTGTTTGCCACTGAGAAAATGGACCTCTTCTAACATGAGGATGTCACAATTTTTTCTGTATTTATCTTTAAAAGATTCAATCTGATTTCTTTTCAAAGAATATACCATATCATTGGTAAATTCCTCAGTGGTTAGATAGAGAATCTTTGTATTTGGTCTATATCGCAGAATATGGTTTCCAATAGCCTGTGTAAGATGACTTTTTCCCAAGCCAGTATTAGAAATGAAATATAAGGGGAGGGTATAATTATCATTGCCTGTAGCCAAAGCCCATGCAGCGGAATGGGCAAGGTTGTTACTGGCTCCAACAACAAACTGGTCAAAGGTAAAACTCTTCATCAGTCTTCTGCCAGTATAGGAATAAATGGGGATGTTGGGAAAGGAGAGTTGCTCGTCTTTCTTGGTTGAATCTTGATATTCCCTTTTTACCACGTCCACTTTCAAATCAATTTGGTAATGTCTTTGCGTTATGGTATCAAGGGTACTTTGAATTACATCTAAATAGTTATTCTTGACCCAATTTATGAAAAATTTATTGGGACAGCCCAGGCTCACCGTGTTCTCTTTAATCTCTATTAAACGGATAGGGCGTATCCAGATATTGAAGACGTTGAGGGGGATCCTTTCCCTAAGTAGGGTCAGGACTTCTTCCCAAGTCTCTTCCACCGTCACCCCTCTCTTTTAAAGGTTAACAAAAATGTTTGAAGGGCTTAGGACATAAAATTCATTTCTTGGTAGGAATGCAACTTTATTAAAGGAATAATCTAAGAGTGTCAAAGTCGATATAGGGGGATTGAAAGATACACATGGCCCCCTTTTTTAACAACCCAGACCCATCGGTCTTTATTGGCTTTATTACACCTGACCAGTATAACTATTTAAAAATAAATGGTTTTTAAAAAATTTCCATTTTCCAACAAAATGGATAACTTCCACCGTTAGTCACAAAATATTTACACTTTTTCCACATATCAAGAACTTCCAAAAGCCCTTTCTTTCTCCTTTTTTTGTAAAGTTTCATGGTTACCCCTTTGAAAAATGGACATCGTTTGGTTTGCTTTTTTACAAAGGTTTAACGGAGCTTAACCAGATGCTTCTTGGGAACTCCATTTGGTCATTAGTCATGGGTCATCTTCTCTATAACTAATGATATTATCCATGGTGGGGTTCTATTTTTATTGAAAAGGATTTGATATTCTTGTAATTATATCTGTGAATTGCAAGTGATGGAAAGAATACCTTCAAGAGCCGAATGTTTACAATTGATGAAGCAGCACCACATGTGGGACCATATCATCCAGCATAGCCTTAAGGTAGCTCAGGTTGCCTTGTTTCTGGCAAAGGCCTTAAATCGGACCGGTGAAAGGCTTGACCTTGACCTTATAGAGGCATCGTCATTGCTCCACGATATAACCAAAAAGCAGAGCATAGAAAACAACGAAGACCATGTGATAACCGGAGCGGCTTTACTTAAAGACCTGGGCTATGATAGGGTGAGTAAAATTGTAAAGTACCATGTGCGCCTACCAAGGAGAAGGCCCCTACACAGGATAACAGAGGCCGAGATTGTCAACTATGCAGACAAGAGGGTATTACATGACCGTATTGTAGCCCTTAAAGAGAGATTTGCAGATGTGAAGCTACGGTATGCGAAGAATAAGCATACACTAGACAGGATAAATGCTACAGAAGAGGAAAGCATCAAATTAGAACATAAGATATTTTCTAAACTTTCTATAGACCCTGGTGATATTGGAAATCTGCTATAGATATCTCTTTTGAGGGATTTTGCACTATTTGGCATGAAGAGAAGGAAGAAGCTGAATATAGCCCTCATCTATGGCGGTATCTCCTCCGAGAGAGAGATATCCTTGAGAAGCGGAGAAGAGGTGTTTAAGGCCCTGGATAAAGACAAATATACCATATGGCGATATGACCCTCCAAGGGATCTCGAGAGGTTGATCACTGATTCTAAGAATATCCATGTGGCCTTGATTATGCTCCACGGAAGATTTGGTGAGGATGGAACAATCCAGGGACTTCTTGACCTTCTAGGCATACCTTACCAGTGCTCCGGGGTGCTGGCTAGTGCCCTGGCCATCAATAAGATTGCCTCAAAAATGGTATACCGAAGGGTAGGACTCCCCATTGCTAGAGACTTCATAGTTAGATGTAATGAAAAATATGACATAGACGAAATTATCGGGAAGTTGAGTTTGCCCTTAGTAGTAAAGCCATCCCAAGGAGGCTCAAGTATTGGTACTGGTATAGCAAGGACCAAGAGAGAACTAACTAATTTTCTTAAACGCGCCTTTCAATTTGATCCTGAGGTTATAGTGGAGGAGTATCTTAAAGGAAGGGAGGTTACTGGGTGTATACTGGGGAATCAACGTCCAATAGCATTACCATTAGTGGAAATTGTCCCCAGCAGTAATTATCTTTTTTTTGATTTTGAGGCAAAATACAAGGAGGGTGCCACGGAGGAGATATGCCCGGCCAGAATAAGCACTAAATTAACCAGAAAGGCCCAGAGACACGCTGTGCTGGCTCATCGGGCGCTATGGTGTAAAGGATACAGTCGAACCGATATGATTGTTAAGGATGAAGAGGTTTATGTCCTTGAGACCAATACCATTCCGGGTATGACTGCTAACAGTCTATTTCCTAAAGCTGCTAGGGCAGCAGGAATTGAATTTTCT
>DTXE01000417.1 GCA_012962595.1 Syntrophaceae bacterium
AGCTTGACATCAATTCTTAACATAAAGGAGGGAGAGTTATGGGCAAGAATTTTGATGCGTATTTAACACTTGATAAAACGGGCTTAGAGAATAAGTATGTAATTATTGTAAATGGTGAAGTGGTAGCAAAGGGTGAGAATATTGAGGAAATGCTTGATAGAGTGCGTCAAGAGTATCCTCATGAAAGACCCTTTGTGGCAAAAGTGCCCGAGGAAAGGATGCTGGTACTATGATACGTCAAAGATTCAGAGAAGAAAGAAGCAGTTTAGGGATTGTTCTTCGCCCTGTAGCGGAGGTAATTCTGGAAAAAGATAGTTTTGCAGTGGAAATACCAATGTATGTAGATTCGGGTGCTGATGTTTCAATGATACCCTTTCGTTTTGGCAGGGCTCTTGGCTTTAAGCAAGAGAGACAAGATACTATCCAAGAAATTAAAGGTGTTTCAGGGGCAGGGGTTCCTTATATTCTCAAAGAAGTTACTTTACTGTTGAATAGCAAAAGGTTGAAAATAAGGATAGCGTGGACATTAGTAGAGGAAGTGCCAATGCTTATGGGAAGAATGGACATATTTGATAAATTTCGGGTGGTCTTTGATGAGAGAAATGGATGGATTGATTTTGAGGAATGACGGCGGAACAGCGTATAACAAAGCGTATCTGGCTACGTGCCTTCGGCACTTCACCCAAATCCTGCTTCGCAGGACTTCAGATACGCTCAAAACGTTAGGCGAAATGGCGGGCTATGAAAGTTATTTAAGGGAAAAAGAGTATAAGGATAATTAGATGAGGAGCATGGTCAAAAATAGTTGTCCGGTATGTCATAATTACCAAAGTAACTATTTGGGGAGCCATATTCGTAATGAGCATGGTGAGAAAGCATTAAGTCAATCTGTATTAAAAGCGAAAGAATCTGGGATGCCAGATCCAGAGATTGGAGAAATTTTTGGAATCACTTTCAGGCAATTAGAAAAAATAATAACAGATGCGTACGGTGTCAATATTTCTGTTCTTAAAAGACCTAAGAAAATAAAATATTGGGCGCCTAAAAATTTTAGAGAGGAGACAACTACCGTATGGAGTTATAAACAAAGAGGAGATTGGGCAACACATGATGGTAGATATAGGGGAAATTGGTCGCCATATATCCCCCGAAATGTAATATTGAAGTATTCAAACCCCGGGGATATTGTATTGGATTATTTTGTAGGTGGTGGCACGACCGCTGTGGAGGCAAAATTACTAGGAGGGGGAAAATAGGGACACATCCCATTTTTGAGGGTATGCGCTATCTTACCAAGTTCTTGATCTGGAATATCTGCAAAGTATGTGGAATACTCCTTTGGAGAATATATCCTAGCAAG
>DTXE01000418.1 GCA_012962595.1 Syntrophaceae bacterium
AGAGTTCCCAATTCCCAATTTCTTTTCACTCAAGTGAAATCAAAGAGAAACGGCCAAATCTAACTGAATAATGTAGCTTTGACCCCTTTCAGTGTTTTGACCCCTTTCAGTGTTTCAAAAGATGGTTACGGAGCTAGTATCAGTTCAAGTCGCTTTGCTGCTGAGAGAGGGCGTACTAAAAGTAAACTCTTGCGATGAGCTTCGGTTCTCTTTAATAAACCCTCAGTTTCATCGATGGTACGTGAAACGACATCAATGACATCTCCTGCAATATCCCCTGGAACATACTTTTCACCACAGTTGGGGCATACCATAGCAAGGATACCCGACATGGTGGCACGTATACCCTTTCTTTCAAACTCGATGCTGATTTCTTGCAATTCAGTTCTTGTGCCACACTCTGAACAGATAGTTATCAAGCCCTTCATTTCTTTTTTCTCCTTCGGGTTGGCGTTTCCCATTCCTCTTCCGATGGGATATAAGCGGTCACAAAGTCCACAGGGCCTTCTGAATGGATATGCTCACAAACTACATGTAAGGGCATCTTTATTCCCTCGATGGTAACATCAGCGTAAAAAAGACACCTGTTACGTTCTGGATACCTTTCCAAAATAGACCCATGCAGAACCACATAAATCATATCCTCTTTTGTGAAACCTTGTTTAATAGCATGTTGAATAGCATGGATTCTTATAGCAAGATTGCCATTAACCACCTGAAAACGGAGGGCGCCAGTATCCATTATCTATCTCTAGATCATGCTTCAGAGGACCTGTGGCGAATCGGAAATTGTAATAATATATACTTGAAGCTTATAGTGAAAATCCTTCACTGTCAAGCAACAAAGACAGCATCTCACATCCAAAGCTGAATGCCTTTCCAATTTCTATTTTCGAAGTCACCTGTATTAGTGAGAAGGATAGCCTTCAAATCCGAAATTCGAAATCCGAAATCCGAAATTCCCAATCCCCAATTCCCAATTGGAGTAGCCCATGTCTGATATTGCCTTAGAATTTAACAACGTCTGGAAGAAGTTTAAAAAGGGGGAAAAGTACGATTCCCTGAGGGGGAGTAAAAAGTAGCCTGTTCCCTTCCAATGATTGTTATTCCTTGACCTCCAAGGGGAGGATCGGTATAATAATAAACAAACCCAAAAGTAAGGGAGAACTTGTATGGAAAAGGCTACTCTCGAAACTCTCTATAAAAAAATGACCCAAATACAGCGAGACGTAAGTCAGATTAAAAAAAGGCTTTTAGAAGAGCCTGCC
>DTXE01000419.1 GCA_012962595.1 Syntrophaceae bacterium
ATATCTAGTGCCATCATAGCAAGAAGAAGAGCATCTGTTCCGCTTGAACAACTAATGGCATGTTTGGCACCGGTGAATTTTTGGAGATTTTCTTCCAACTCTTTAACCGCATCTCCCATGATGTAGCTTGTATTGTTCAGAACTTTGTCCATCTCTTTTTCCAGTTCCGGTTGGTACATGAAATACTGTTTTTTCAGGTTGGCAAAGTCTATTGATTTTTCTTTATTTCTTTCTATTATATAAAATTCATCTGCCTCAATGGTAGTATTTGAAATAGCTAAAAACTTTTTATCACTAGTGATAATTTTTGCATTAATAGAGTTAGCTGATAACTCGATCATATAATCTTCTATATCAATTTTAGCTAACGCAGTTTCAAAATCTACATAAGATGGTGTTTTTACAATAATTTGAAAATAAAATAAAATTAATTTGGAAATAATAATCAAAAATTTAATTAATTTCAAGATATATAGCTAAATACATGAAAGGTGTTGCTGGTCATGTTGATCCTCATCAATTGGAAGTGAGACCATCCCTTTATCCACCAAACGCAGGTAAAGTTAAAAATTACCTGAAGAAATAAATCCAGCTTTTTAAGAGGGAGTTACTTCAAAGAAGAATGTGTGGTATCTGTGGCATCATGTATCTGAATAATCGTCTCGTTGAAAGAGGTTTGTTGGAGAGAATGTGCCGTGTTCTCACTCACCGCGGACCAGATGATGAGGGCATATATATTTGGAACCAAGGCAATTCTCTCAGTATAGGTTTGGGTCATCGGCGTCTGAGTATTATTGACCTTTCACCAATGGGTCGTCAACCCATGGCCAATGAAAATGCCTCTATTTGGCTCACGGGCAATGGTGAAATCTATAACTTTTTACAATTAAAAGAGATATGTTTAAAAAAGGGACATCGGTTTAGCTCTGCCACAGATATGGAGGTCATTATCCATCTTTATGAAGACCTTGGGGAAGATTGCCTGAAACTCTTAAGAGGGATGTTTGCCTTTTGTATCTGGGATGAAAATAAAAAGAGACTCTTTCTGGCACGAGATAGGGTGGGAAAGAAGCCATTGAGTTACTATTATGACAGCAAAATTTTTGCCTTTGCTTCAGAAATCAAATCCATCTTGCAAATAGACACAGTACCTCATGAACTAGACCTAGAATCCATGCACCATTATCTTACTTATGGATATGTTCCCAGCCCAAGGACCATGTTTCAGGGTATAAAAAAGATACCCCCAGGTCACTATCTCGTTGTGGATAAAAATGGTTTACGTGCCAATCGATACTGGAAACTATCCTATGAAAGAAAAGACCTTAGGAGCGAAGCAGAGTATTGTGAGCGGATTCTCGATTTACTCAAGGAATCCGTTAAGATAAGAATGATAAGTGATGTCCCTCTGGGAGCCTTTTTAAGTGGGGGCATTGACTCTAGCGCAGTTGTTGCCTTAATGAGTGAATTTTCGCATAAGCCTGTCAAAACCTTCTCTATAGGATTTGAGGATCAGGATTATAGTGAATTATCTTATGCTCGCCTTGTTGCAAAGCGATTTGGTACCGATCATCATGAATTCATTGTTAAACCAGATGCCATAAGCATTCTTCCCAAACTTATTTGGTATTATAATGAACCCTTTGCTGATTCTTCCTGTATCCCTACCTATTATCTCTGCAAGATAACCAGAGACTATGTTACTGTAGCCTTAAATGGAGATGGAGGCGATGAATCGTTTGCCGGATATCAGAGATATAGGGCGATAAAGCTCTCGAAACTGTTAAATAACATGCCCTCCTCACTTATAAAATCAATGTTATTGATTCAGAAGACCTTCAACAGGTTGAGAGGGTATAATGAGAAAGGTTACTTTAAATATGCAGAGAATTTTCTAGATGCGGTACTTAAGTATCCAGACCTTTATAAGAGATATATCCGTTGGATGGTCTATTTTGAAAATCACGAAAAGGAAGCCTTATATACCAAGGAACTCAAAGATTCATTATGCTCTATAGATTCGTGTGATTTTCTCCTACATGTCCTAGAAAATTCAGATGCTGAAGATATCGTTGAGAAAAGCATCAATTCGGATGTCCTGAGTTATTTACCCGAAGACCTCTTAGTTAAGGTGGACATTGCCAGTATGGCCAATTCGTTGGAAGCCCGTTCTCCTTTCTTGGATCACATTTTAATGGAATGTGTAGCTCAAATTCCCATAAATATAAAAATGAAAGGATTCAGCACTAAATATCTTTTAAAAAAGGCGTTATCTAAGTTATTACCCAAGGACATATTGTATCGGCGTAAAATGGGATTCGGAGTTCCTGTGGGAAGGTGGTTCAGAAACGAAATGAAAGACTTTCTTCAAGATGTCCTTCTGTCCAGGACCTTCAGAGAGAGAGGGCTGTTCAATACCAGTGTATTGGAAAAAATGCTTAACGACCACCTCTACATGAAAAGGGATTATACATCCCAAATCTGGGCCCTTTTAAATCTTGAATTATGGTTTTTGACTTACCTTAAAGGCTCAATCATATATGGGAAGTCCTTAGAACCATCTTGGCAGATGTTCTGAAAGAGTTTCTATCTTGGTCTAGAGGCTATAGTGGTCAGTGTGAAAATGGCTTAAGAGATTATCCAGACTTTATGAAGATGGTGTAATAAATGCGGATTGCCCTTGCTCAAACTAACCCTACCATTGGTGATTTTGACCGAAATATGGCTAAGATGAAGGATATTATAGATAAAACCAAAAGTCGCAACTGCGACCTGGTGGTCTTCCCTGAACTGGCAGTTATGGGTTACCCACCTAAGGATCTCTTAGAGAAAGCAGGCTTCATTGAAGATAATCTCCAGGTTATAAAGGGGCTTATAAAGGATAGTAAGGGAATTGGTGTCATATGTGGATTTGTGGATCGAAATACAAGTAGTGTGGGGAAACCTCTTTATAACTCTGCCCTCCTGTTTTATAATGGCCATATCCTCCTCAAGGTTCATAAGAGACTCCTCCCTTGTTACGATGTCTTTGATGAAACAAGATACTTTGAGCCAGGGCCTCCTACCTCATCCATAGCCTATAATGGAAAGGATATGGGCCTTACTATCTGTGAGGATATATGGAACGATAAGGACTTCTTTGAAAGAAGGTTATATTCAGCAGATCCTGTGGAGGAACTGGTTAAGGGTGGGGCAGAGATCCTTGTTAATATCTCAGCTTCACCTTATCATATAGGCAAAAGGAACATAAGGTGGGAGATACTGAAAAACATAGCCACCAAATATAAGGTTTTGGTCATTTTTGTCAATCAGGTGGGAGCAAACGACGATCTCCTTTTTGATGGAAATAGCCTGGCCATAGGTCCAGATGGGCGGATAGTGGCTATGGCTAAAGAGTTTGAAGAGGATGTGGTAATCCTTGATACCCAAACCCAAAAAGGGGAAACCCATCCTATCACCCAAACCGATTCAGAATCTATTTTAAAGGCCCTTGTTATGGGAACAAGGGATTATGTAACAAAGTGTGGATTCAAGAAGGTAGTTGTAGGGCTAAGTGGGGGGGTAGATTCCTCGTTGGTTGCCTATATAGCTACAGAGGCACTAGGAAATGAAAATGTTCTGGGAGTTGCTATGCCTTCCCCTTACACTTCAAAAGAAAGTATGGAAGATGCAGCTAAGCTATCTAAAAATTTGGGGATTCCATTGGAGATTATCCCTATTAGCAAAATCTTCCAAGCCTATCTGAAGGAATTATCTTCTGTTTTTAAAGGCAGGGCAGAGGATGTAACTGAAGAGAATATACAGGCCAGAATCCGAGGTAATATTTTAATGGCCCTATCCAATAAATTCGGATACTTAGTCCTATCCACCGGTAATAAGTCAGAACTGGCTACAGGATACTGCACCCTTTATGGGGATATGAGCGGTGGATTGGCTGTTATATCCGATGTCCCCAAGACCATGGTTTATGAACTTGCTCGGTATGTTAATCGTGAGGGTGAGATAATCCCACAAAGGGTTCTTGAAAAGCCACCATCTGCCGAACTTAGGCCTGGGCAATTAGATCAGGATACCCTTCCTCCCTACGAAGTCTTGGATGGAATCCTAAGGGAATATATTGAGCATAGCAAAAGTCCCTCTGAAATTATAAGGGAGGGATATGATCCAGAAATTGTTAGAGAGGTCATTAAAAAGGTAGAGAGGAATGAATATAAGAGGAAACAGGCTGCACCGGGCCTAAAGATTACTACCAAGGCATTTGGCTACGGTAGGAGATACCCCATAGCACAAGGATACAGGGGGCTATAATTGATGTTTCTCCGCCTTTTCTTACTATTTACCACGGTGACTTTCTTGGAGCTGGCACTCATTATTAAGGTAGGGACCAAAATAGGTGTATTCGATACCATTTTACTGATACTATTTACTGGCGTGGTAGGTGCTTACCTAGCGCGTAGCCAGGGAATTTCCATCCTTTCCCGGATTCAACATGAATTAAGTCATGGAATTCTACCAACAGATCAAATGTTGAGCGGTCTATTAGTATTAGTGGGGGGTATTTTACTGTTAACTCCAGGTTTTCTAACCGATCTCTTAGGATTATCCCTCATATTGCCCTTAACCAGAGAAAGAATAAAGGCAAAGCTCAAAGAGTACCTTCGGGATAAACTTGAAACCAAAGGCTCTATCTATTTTTATTGGCGATAAGGAATCTTAACAAAAGAATTCCCTAAGTCCTATAATGGTCTTTGAGTCCTCAAATTTGGATTTACTGAGCATTTCTCGTACCCTTTTAATGGGAATCTTCTTAATGGTAATTTTTTCGTCAGGCTCTGGCATGGACTTTGTCTTTTTTAAATCCCTGGCAATAAACACATGAACCTTTTCGTTTGTATATCCCACAGAAGAATAATATGCTGCCTTTTCAATAAGGCTCTCAGCCCTATAGCCGACCTCTTCTTCTAACTCTCTTAGGGCACCTTCCTCCGGAGTTTCTCCTTTCTCAATACGTCCGGCAGGGATTTCTATAATATTTCGGCCAATGGCAATTCGGAATTGTTCCACAAATAGAATTGATTCACCCAATATAGGTACAATAGCAACGCCCTCACTATGTTCAACGACCTCTCTTTTGGTATGTAAGCCATTATCAAGGGAAACCTCACCTACACGTAGTGAAACCACCTTGCCCTTATATAATATGTCAGACTTAACCCATTTTTCCATATGACCTTCCTACCAATATAATTTATTGTGGATTACTCAAGAACTCTGAAAGAGTTCCTATTTCAGAAATCCAAATGCCTAAATGTCAAATTTTTTATTTTGTCATATGGAGTTTGGGCCTTTACCCCGCTTAAGTAACTTCAAACTGACGATGCTATTTGTAAAAGCAGCTTGCAACGAAAAAAGTGACCAGGGTACTTACTAGCCGTACTCTACGGGGTGAATTTGACATTTGGGCTTTGTCATTTGTCATTTCTCATGGTCACAAGACCATTCCTATCAAACGCTTCCAAGACCTTTTCTTGCAAGACCTGTTTATTCCTTTCAAAATAAAGATGGCTTTTGCATTTGCAGTCGCTACAGCCAAAGCCAGCTATAGAGGGAAGAGTTTTGACGAGATTTCTGGCGATGTTACATTCTATCTTTTTGTCGGTTTCGCTCATGATGGTTGATATAATTGATGCCTGCTCAAGAAGGTAGTCTATATGCCAAAAGGGCTTCTTATTGCTGCTTAAATGCCTCTTAATCCTCGATTCAATCCCATTTAAAGCCGAACCCACATAGGCATAAAAACTCCCTGCAAAGGAAATGTCCCCAAGGCGACCTACCTTTATCACCTTTCTCTTCGGAAGCCTCATAATAAGAACATAGATTCCTTTATATCTGCCTTTCATAGTGGTCAAGTTTCCTCTGACGTTTTAGGTATCACATACCAAGGGGCATTTTCAATGAAAAATTCTCTCAGGAGAGGAAAAGGTCACAAATTAACTTATAGGTTAAGGAACCTCAAGGCAGCCTTGGATTCGCTTTTTGCCTATCACGATTTCGTAATGGTACATAGTTCATTAAGGGTGACGCCCGCAACAGAAGCAGAAATTACAGACCATGTTTGGTGTTTGGAGGCACTTTTGGGAAAGAACAGTTTTCGGTCAAATTAGAACAGACCTTTCCTTGATTTCCCTTAATTAATATGTTAACCCACTCCTGTCCGGTAAAATTTCAGGGCTCAAATAATGATAGCTGAGGATTTGCCCCAGGAGGTATTCCCTTTAATTTTTCCCAGGTGAGATTTAATAGG
>DTXE01000420.1 GCA_012962595.1 Syntrophaceae bacterium
GATAACATTATCGGTGATAAAGGCCGATATAGGTGGATATGTGGGCCATTCAAGTTCTCATCCATTGATCTTAAAAAGGGCCCAAGAAAGTCTATCCTCTGCTAGGGGAAAGGGGCTTCTCCTTGACTATCATGTAACCAGGTGTGGTGATGATTTAGAACTCATAATGACTCATAAGAGAGGCATTGAAAATAGCGAAATACATGGTCTGGCTTGGGATACCTTTATAGCATGCACTGATCTAGCTAAAGAACTGAAACTTTATGGTGCGGGGCAGGATCTGCTTTCGGATACCTTCTCGGGAAACATAAAAGGGATGGGTCCTGGGGTAGCAGAAATGGAATTTAAAGAGAGGAAGAGCGAACCCGTAGTAATTTTTATGGCGGATAAGACATCTCCAGGGGCATGGAACTTGCCCCTTTTCAAGATATTTGCAGACCCATTTAATACTATAGGTCTGGTGATAGACCCCACTATGCATGGAGGCTTCCAATTTCGGGTCTTGGATGCATTGGAGGATAGGACCTATACCTTATCATGTCCGGAGGATATGTATGACCTTTTGGTTCTTATCGGAGCTACAGGCAGGTACGTAATTCAATCCATTTATAAAAAAGAAAATGAAGAGATTGTGGCCGTTGCCTCCACCCAAAAGCTGGGGCTTATGGCTGGAAGGTATGTAGGCAAGGATGATCCAGTAATGATTATCCGATCCCAATCTGGATTTCCAGCAATAGGGGAAATTTTAGAGCCCTTTGCCTCCCCCCACCTAGTAGAAGGTTGGATGAGAGGATCGCATCATGGACCTCTTATGCCAGTGTCATTCGAGCAGGCAAACCCATCCCGATTCGATGGTCCACCAAGGGTAATAGCCGCAGGGTTCCAGCTTTGCAATGGAAGACTTGTAGGGCCCAGAGATATGTTTGATGACCCTAGTTTCGACGAGGCTAGGAAAAGGGCAAATGAAGTTGCCAGCTATATTCGGGGTCATGGTCCATTTCAACCTCATCGTCTTCACCTAGAGGCTATGGAATACACCACATTACCAAAGGTTATGGAATCTCTATCCAAAAAGGTAGCCAGTTCTTGAAGTATAGATTTAAGGCCGCTTTAAAAGGTGGCTACCAATGTAGTGGTAACCGATGCCTTGGTGGCTGAGAGCATAGTTTCGGACTAATATAGAAAGAACCACAAAGGACAGGGAGTCTTATACTCAAAGCTCTATGCTCTTAGCTAAATATTTACTCTATTGATATTGGGGCAGGCCCCGTAAGATCTAATCATCCAAATCATTTGAAACACCCATGATTCAGACGGGACCAACAACTATGAAAATCTATTTTCAAAGGAGATTATCTAACGGGGCAGGGGAGATAATATCCTTAGGTTTTATGTATCTCTTAATCAACCCATCGGTATTCACTACATTCAATTTTTTGAAGAGGAAGTCAAATTTGGTCTCTAACTCATTTGCAATTTTGGACCGGATGTCCGCACTCAAATCCCACAATTCCCTTTTAAAAGGTCCAAAACCTTTCTTTCTGGTCTTATAGATAAACTGCTCCTCCGTTTGTCCTTCCTTTCTTTCCTTAGAAAAATTCTCCTTTATATAATGGTATATCCTATCCCTTAGGCCAGAAGGAAAATCTTTACTATCATAGATTATATTCTGAAAGCCAGTGGCCAAATGAATTTCGGCGGTGGTTGTCTGGGGAAATCTATCAAAGGCCTCATCAGGAAGGGTCGATGCCCCATGCTGAACCGCCCCAGAAAGCCCATAATCACTTCTGGCTACCTTGGAAAGACTTTCTAAGGTATCAAAATCTAGTTTAACCTTGGCAATCGACCCATCAGGTAAAGGAATCCCACCATGGGTGGTTCCTGTCTGAACACTTATCTTACTTATACCTTTAAGATCTCTTCCCTTCTTTCTAAGACTATCCAGGTAATTATCCATAAATATCCTGAGTTCCTGGACGGTACTGTTTTTGCCTCCTACCTCCCCAATTTCACCCCCAACGGAGATGGTAATCCCCTGTGGTTCCAATTGACGGATGTAGGCAGTGAGTTCAGAAGCCAATTCAAAATTTGATCGCTGTTGATCCTGGATGGTAGGTTTACTAAGGTCTACCAGGGTAGAAGTATCTATATCAATATTGTAGAAGCCTGCCTCAATTGCCTCTCTGATTAGGTCTTTAACCACCTCCACCTCCTCACGGGGGTCTTTTGCATACCTCTTAGCATTTATCTGAAAGTGATCTCCTTGGAGAAAGATAGGTCCTGTGAAATTTTCTTTGATGGCGGCTGCTATTATAACAGTGGCATATTCCCATGGACGCTGATAGGTATATCCAATCTCTGACCGGGCTATCTCAAATATAAATGCTCCCACCCTATTCTTAAGGGCTGCCCTAAAAACCGCCCTGGCAGCATCATAGGTCAGTCCTCGAATATTAATAGCCGGAACGGTAAATCCCTTGAGTTCTTCCTTCCCCATGGCCTCATAAAAGGGCTGGATGGAGCAAGGTATAATACCCAATGCACTACCTATCCTCCTTATTAACCACCGTATGGCCTCAACCAGCTTCTTATCAGGATTGAACACTGCATTGTAAGCAAGTTCATCAATCAAATACTCCCTAAGTTTCCTTCTATCCTGAATGGTAACGGCACCTTGTTTATCGATCTCTACTATTCCCTTTATGGTCTCTTTTAATCTCTCAACATCCTGATAGATCATTCTTTCCTCCATAAAATCTGGGCTTACACTAGGTAACTAAATCTGTCAATGAACTCTTTCTCTGTCATTTTTGCCACCAAGGCAAGCTTTTTTACATTTTCTGGTTCAAAGTCTTCTTTATTGAGTCTTATCATATAATACCTTGCAACCTCATATGATTCGGTATCAGTATCCACAGAC
>DTXE01000421.1 GCA_012962595.1 Syntrophaceae bacterium
ATGAACGTCTTTTTTCATATCCTCACCAATTGAGTGGGGGTATGAGGCAGAGGGTTATGATTGCCATGGCTATTGCCTGCAATCCCCATCTTTTAATCGCCGATGAACCTACTACAGCTCTGGATGTAACTATTCAGGCTCAGATACTGGAGTTATTGAGAGAATTAAAGAAAAGGTTCAGGATGTCTCTCATATTTATCACCCATGACTTGGGGGTGGTGGCACAGATTGCTGATCGGATTGCGGTCATGTATGCAGGTAGGATATTTGAATATGGGAGTGCAAGGCAGATCTTCAAGAATGCCAAAAATCCTTATACCAAAGGCCTGTTAAGGTCTATCCCTGTATTTGAGCGTGAGAGGAGATATCTTAATGTTATTCCCGGAGAGGTTCCTGATCCATCAAATTTGCCGGAAGGTTGTAAATTCTTTCCCCGATGTTATCTGGCCGTCCCAGAATGCCGAGAGGGGGAGGCAACCTTTGAGATCGAGGAAGGACATTGGTCCCGGTGCATCCGTTGGAAGGAGGTCTGATGTGGGATGATATCCTGCTTGAGGTCAGAGATCTGAAAAAGTATTTCTATCCACCTAGAGGTGTATTTGGTGGTTCCAAAGAGGTAATTCGGGCTGTAGACGGTGTTGATTTATACATCAGGAGAGGCGAGACCCTGGGATTGGTTGGTGAAAGTGGATGCGGTAAGACTACCATGGCTAAGTTAATCCTGGGACTGGTGAAGCCCACCAGCGGAGATGTGTTCTTTGAACAGAGGAATATCTTTAAGCTGGGCAAGAGGGAACTGAGGAGGTTAAGACCTAGTATGCAGCTCATTTTTCAGGACCCATATGGCTCTCTCAATCCACGTATGAATGTGAAAGGTATCATTGCCGAGGGTTTAAGATTCCATAAACTAGAAACCAGAAAGAGTGAGGAACAGAGAGTAGCAGAACTTTTAGAGATGGTAGGTCTGAAGCCAAAGGATATGTACCGCTACCCACATGAGTTTAGTGGCGGGCAAAGGCAGCGCATCAGCATAGCCCGAGCACTATCGGTAAATCCCAAATTTATTATTGCCGATGAACCTGTCTCGGCCTTAGACGTCTCCATTCAGGCTCAGATTCTCAATCTTCTTATGGAACTGAAGGAGACCTTGAACCTTACTTATCTATTTATTTCCCATGACTTGATGGTGGTTAAACACATCAGTGATCGAATTGCTGTGATGCATAGAGGCAAGATTGTAGAGACTGCTACCACATGGGAGCTTTTCCAAAATCCCAGCCATCCTTACACCAAGATGCTCTTAACAGCCATACCCATTCCTGATCCAGATATCCAAAGACCAACCATGAGTTTTTAGGGGTAATGATATGAAAATGCTGGCCTATATTTCAATAATTCTGGTAACAACATGGACATTCTCCTGCCGAGATGCAACCCAGGGAGAGGATGATTTTCTCAGGCAGAGAAGGCATATGGTAAGAACCCAGATTGAGGCCAGAGGGATTAAAGATAGAAGGGTTTTGAATGCCATGCTTAAGGTGGAACGACACCTTTTTGTTCCCCACAACCACCGCCATCTGGCCTATGAAGACTTTCCCCTTCACATTGGTGAGGGCCAGACCATATCTCAACCCTACATAGTAGCCTTGATGACCGAGGCCCTGGAGTTAAAGGAAGATGAGAAGGTATTAGAAGTGGGGACAGGTTCCGGCTATCAGGCTGCTATATTGGCGGAATTGGCCAGGGAGGTCTATACTGTAGAGATTATCGAATCCCTTGCCAAGGAAGCAGAATCACGCTTAACAAAATTGGGTTATAATAATATACATGTTAGATGCGGTGATGGTTATTTAGGGTGGAAAGAAGAGGCCCC
>DTXE01000422.1 GCA_012962595.1 Syntrophaceae bacterium
CTACTGACTACTTCCATATATCGATCTAGGTTTAAATATCACTACCAAGGTAGGTAAAACCACCAAGGTTGCCAGCATATTTACCAAAAAGGCAATAGCCAGCATGCCACCCATAAGTGCCTGAATCCTGAGGCCGGAAAATACCAGCATAAGAGAACCCAGGGTAACTGACATGGCTGTAAAGAATACCGCCTTGCCGGATGTGGTTAAGGTTCTGTGTAATGCATGGGATTCATTGGGATCCTTTCTATATTCCTCTATCAAACGACCCAAGGTATACATGGGAAAGTTGTCTCCAATACCTGTTCCCAGAGAGGCAATGGTAGCGGTGGAGATAAACAGTCCTATTTTGCCAAAACCCATTACCCCCGAGGTTATGAGCAGGCTTATGGCCAAAATGCCAAGCACCATGAGACCGCTTGATGCAAACCTAAATGTAATGAAACAATCAACAAAAACGATAAAACCAATAATGATAAGATTTAATATCTGATTAGATTCCAGTTCTTCCATTATGGCTGCAAACATCCCTATATTTCCTGCCGCCTGAGTTATAGCCACCGGGTTTCCATGATTATTGAAATTGGATATGAATTTATCGGTTTCCCCTATTACCCTTTTTATAGTAGATGGGGTATGGTCCTTTAGAAGGACAGATATATTTGCTCGACTGTAATCCCTGGTAAAATAGCTCCTGGTATCCTCAGGGTCTCCCCCTCCGGCCATAAATATGTCCAAAAACTGCCAAGCCAATGCCTCACTTTCCGGTACTTTGAGGTATTTGGGGTCTTTACGCCATGCAAAATTCATTCGCTTTAATACATCTACATATGAATTTACATAGCCTACCTTGGGGTCCTGACGTAGACAGTTTTCAAGAATATCGATCTCTGCCAAGAGTTTAGGGTCACAGATGGCCCCCTCTTCATGCCCTTTAATAGAGATGTAATAGGGCTCTATGCCGGGAAACTTGCTATTCAATACCTTCAGGTCTTGATTATACTGCGAGCTTGCCCAGAAAATTGGGGATCCCTCCTGTAAATCGCCTATCTCAAATCGGGCTGACCCCACAACGCCTATAGCTATAACCATTAAGGTTACAGAA
>DTXE01000423.1 GCA_012962595.1 Syntrophaceae bacterium
TCCTGACACTATGATCCAAAAATGTAACCTATTGATTTTATTGAATGTAGCTACTTTGAAAAACAAGAAATGTGCCTAGAGACTGTCAAATATGGGTTTTTGCTATGCCCTATTTGCCCAGGTTGGGGCGGCCGTTTCAAAATGGTTTAGTCAACCTCGACCATGGGAATAGTTTCTCTGTCCAAACAAACCATTTTGAAACGGCCTCGGGTACCCCGCCACACTTATCATGGGCATAAAGCAAAAAAGAAATCCCCCTGCCTATAAAATTCCCAAGCAAAATGGGCAAGAGGTTAGGATGATAGGATTTTGCCGCTATAGGGTTTATCTAAAAGGAGCCAGCAGGCCAATTCTAGATAATCGGCTAGGTGACGAGTAATGAGGAGATTATTTCTAACATATTCCCTTGCCCTTTTTCCCATTCTCTCTGCTTCTTCAGGATGGACCAGCAGAGACTTTATCCTTCCTGCCGATTCTTCTTTGGAATATTCCAAATTGCCGTTTTTGTCCACATCTCCTACCAAGTAACCAGTAACTCCATCCATTATCTGGTATCTCAATCCACCTACATTACCTGCCACTACAGGTTTTCCTTTCCACATCCCTTCAGTAGCGGTTAACCCAAACCCTTCACGGAGGGATTTTTGTAGGATAATAGCCGCTGCCCTCTGTAAGGCATTTACCTCCAAGTGGTTTTCTCTTATAGGTGTGGCCGCCAGTTCTAGGATATGTATATCTGGCTCTCCAACCACTTCCTTTTTAACATCCTCCAGTATGGCCATCCCCTCTGGATCATCGGTGGCCATGGCCCCGGCAAACACCAGCTGGGCATCCACGCTTTCTCTAACTAAACTAAAGGCCTCAATCACTCCCTTAGGGTCTTTAAACATATCAAAGCGGGATATCTGTAATATCACAGGTCTAGCCTTATCTATTCCATATTTGTCCAAAACAGCATAAACGAACCCTTGAGGCAATTCTATGTTTTTAGGACTTAGGGGATCAATGGATGGAGGCATAATTACCTTTGGCATATCTAAATCCTTAGGGATAAATTCGGGGATATGAAAGATGGCTAAGTCTGCATATCTAACATAGTTTCTTATGAATGACCAAACCCTGTAATGGGGGCTGGAGAGGTCAATATGGCATCTCCAGATTATTTTCTTTTCCGGAAATTGCTCTTTTATGAGAGGGATCATCCCTGCCGGCTGGGGGTCATGGATGATTATGATATCACCATAGAACCTCCCCTCACTTAGAAACCTTTTAAAATTGTCCTTAGTGTACCTCTTATAGACATTCTCCATGGTCTTTGTCCATGGAACCTTTCCTCCCTGAAGTGCATTGTGTACCGTCTTAGTTACCGCAAAGAATTCATGGGTACCAGGAATTACCTCCCAGCCTGTATTCATCCCTATCTCATTAGATAGTGGTATTAGTCTATTTAGTATCTCTGCCACACCTCCACCTATCGCTGTAGAATTGATATGTAGCAAGCGTTTACCGGACAAAAGGTTAATGTACTCTCTTATCCTTTCTATCTGTTGGGCTGGAGCAATTCCCTCAAAGTCTTCCAGCATGAGCCGCTCTTGGATAGTGAGCTGGGGGATTTTGACCTCCTTAATGGGAATGGTTTTTTTGGTTACTACTTCTTGGATCAGGCTTTCAGGAACCCCAAGGAGAACATGTGTCAGATCTTTAGATATATTTCCCTCACCCATTAATTCCCTAATGGTGGCTTCAAGGACCTCCTCATCACCAATTCCTGCCTCTTTGAGGCAACGGAGGAGCAACTTTCTAGAAAACCAGTCTCTTTCTACACATGCGGCTATTCTCTTAGGTACTCCTTTCCCTCCCATAAAACTATAACTTGCCCAACTGAAGGCAGAACAGGGTATGAATAACCCATCAGGAAGGGTCCATGCTAAATGATAGGAATCTGCCAAATCCTTTAACCGGTTGGCAAAGTTGGGTGGAGAGATTTCCTTAGACATCTGCCTTAAGCGGTTCACCAGCAATTCCTGTATCCCGGCTTCGAAGATCATATAGCCACTCAGTGGCCTCTTTCCCCAATGGCCTTGAATGGCATTTATAAGGCGTTTGCCGAAATTCTTCCCCTCTTTGGCAAACTCTTTCCAGACGGCACTAAACTTCTCTGCCTTTGCTATCTGCTGACCAAGAGAGAGGAAATAAAATAGCTTGGGATAGTCTCCACCCATACCGGGCGATATGTTAGTAATCACCACTCTGCCTGTTAAGGGATCGAGCCGGCACACCTGTCTTGATGCCAGAAGTGCGGGATAGTCATGATAACTGACAACCAGCCACTTCAACGGGGCTAAGGTAAGGTCATCCGGTGATACATGTATCCCTATGAAGGCATTAACTCCCCTTACATAGCTCTCTGATTCTGTTAATCTGGCCATGGTCAGGATATGTCCGGCATCAAAATTCTTCAGCAGATCGTCAATCTTTTCCTTGTTAACATTTACCAACAGATTTGTGGGAGGATAGAGGCGGAGTAATTTTCTGGCCATCTCCTCTTTAAGTGCAAGAACTGATGGATGGGGGAAGATAGCAAATATAGTTTTTACCATCTCCACTATACCCTCATCCGAGTGGAGGTCATAAGGCAAGATTGTTTTATCTAGGTTGTATTCTATTTTAGACATAAATTCTCCTATGGCTTGGCTGATATCATAAAATCTTGCCTTAAGAGGTATCTTTAAGGTGTTGTATACAAAATTCTCAAATTCTTTTTGATATTTCTTAATTAAACGCTCCTTTATGGAAGTTATCTTTATTCTTTTATCATCTGATGTAGTAAGCTCCTCCGGCATAAGAAGTGCCAAATCGGGTATAAGTCCTTCCATAAAAATGATCTTAGGCGGGAGTGCACATGGTATTTCTGCCTTCTCCCACATACTTAAGAAATGTGGCCGTTGCTTTAAAAATTCCTTTATTTGTCCATCAATCAAGGTTTCAAGCTGAGGGTAAATAAAAGACTCTGCTACCTTAACATCTACTTTTGAAAAATCGGCCTTTATCCTCTTAATTTGAGCTACAATAGTGGCCACCCGAGCCAGATAAAGAGATATTAAGCCCTCAAGGATCTTGGTCCTTTCAAATTCTTGGCTAAATGCATAATGGAGGAGGAAGAGATAGGCAGTTTCTGTCCATAGGGGAAGGGAAAAATCAAATTCTGAGAGCCTATGGGGTCCTGCCTCAGAAGGTATCTGTAAACAGGAGAGTATCTTTTTGGGTAGTATCCTTTGGTAAAGATGAGAGAAATCTAAAACCCCTTTTTTATAACTATTAATGAGTCCTAAGATATTTATGTCTACGGGATCAGGTTCTTCCTCCTTCTGAATTCCATAACTGCATATATGCTGAACCAAGGTAGGTCTTTTCTGCCACCAGCCCCTGTGGGCTATAATCTGATCAAATAGGGTGCGGATTACCTGATAGATGTAACTTGGCTGGATATCATATCTTTTGCCCTGAAGCTTTGCCCCGGGATAAACCTCACATATCCTTACCTCATACACAATAGCATTGGTAACAAGCCAAACATCTATCCCATAACCACCATAGCCATCCTTTTTTAAGTCAGGAAGCTCTTTCACATACTTCCCTAATAGATGGTAGGAGATACCCCACATTCCCGGTAAGGGTTCCCTTATGTGCATCTTATAAAGACTAGTGATGAGAGGAGACACTATGTTTTTGCAAAGCATTCCCTCAAAGTAGTGTCGGTTAAAACGTGGAATGACCAGATCCACTCCTTCCCTGACCATGGGCTCACAGAGAAGCTTTATCCAATCAGGTCTTAGTCCTCTCCCTTGCTTCTGGATTAAATCTGCCTCCAGTAAAACTAAATTTGCTTTTAAGGCCTGGGCAATCTGGATAATTGCCATGATACTATAACCCCTTCCTTTGACCTGAGGCCCCTTTTTGAGGAAGGCGATTCGTCTTATGTTTTTCGCTCTATCCATGGGAATGGCATTTATGACCTTCAAGGCATCCTTACCTGTATTTTCTCCCACACAGACAATAACTGCCCTCATATCTCCATAGTATGTTTCAAGTCCTTTATTGGCCATTTTCAACACATGGGTAATGGTATCCTTTTCATTCACAAAGGGAATGCCCACTACTAAATCAGCCTGACCTATCTCTTTGGCTTCTTTAAGTGGTTGCCTTATGCTTTGGGTGTAGATCTTATTTTTAAACACCTTACACCATCAAATAGAAAGTTGCTTGCTCACCGCATTCAATGTCCTGCTTCTGGTAATATTTGCGGCCAACTTATCTGTAATCTCCCTTAGCTAGATAAGTGGTTGTGAGATATAGATAAAATTGGCGTAATACATTGAACCTCATATAGCATTCCAGAAAGGTATTAGCAAGTCTTTAGTAGAACCCCGTCTTGACAGGTCTGACTCCCTGAAGATAAGATAACCGAAGTTAAGCAAATAGGGAGAAGTGAATGCACCGAACAGGTATTGCCCAATTACCTCTCCATTATGGTAAGGTTCCACCATGGCTTTTTGAGCGGATGACCAAAATGGCCCGTGAGATCACCTTAATTATACTGGATGAATTTGGTCCCCATGAAGTCCTTACCAGGTTATCAGACCCATTTTGGTTTCAGGCATTTGGATGTGTGCTTGGCTTCGACTGGCATTCATCAGGCATTACCACCACGGTCTGTGGCGCCCTAAAGGAAGGACTTAAGGGGCTCGAAAGGGATACAGGGCTTTTTGTAGCTGGAGGGAAGGGGAAGGTATCCCTCCGGACCCCTCTGGAGATAGAAACTACTGCCCAAGCCTATCCTTTAAAGACAGATGCACGAGCCCTGATATATGCAAGCAGGATGTCGGCAAAGGTAGACAATAACGCACTTCAGGATGGGTATACCATCTATCATCACTGTTTTATTTTTACTGAGAAGGGATCATGGACCGTGATACAGCAGGGTATGAACCCAGAAACCCATTTTGCCAGACGCTATCACTGGCTAGGAAGTAAGGTTCAGGATTTTGTGTGTGAACCCCATTCTGGCATCTGTTGTGATTATAAAGGTAAAGTAATTGATTTGGTGGCAAAAGAGAGTATTGAAGCAAGAAAGAATATAGCCTTACTTTCTACACAGAATCCAGATAAGACCATAAAAGAGCTTGAAAGGATTCAATCCCTCACCTTGCCTAGGGAGCATCACATATTGGTTAGAGATTTGGACCCCAAGGCCCTTAGGAAGATACTTATCTCCACTTACGAAAGGCAGCCTCAGGACTTTAAGACCCTGTTAGGCCTGCCCAAAGTGGGCCCCAAGACCATAAGGGCCTTGGCCCTTATATCCGAACTTATATATGGCACCCCTATAAGTCATAAGGACCCCGCAAAGTTTTCTTTTGCTCATGGGGGAAAGGACGGCCATCCCTATCCCGTGGATCGAAAGGTCTACGATAGGTCTATAGAAATTTTGCATAAGGCCATATCCAAGGCCAGAGTTGGAGATAGAGAAAAACTTAGTGCCCTTAAGCGCCTCTCGCATTTTCAGGTGTAAGTGAAAAATGTGTTTTGGTCAATTTAAACCGGGCCAATTCTCTAAAATTTTGGCCTTGACTAGATAACTCCACTTATGTTAAATTCAATTGAAACAATTGAAGTTTTGGGAGTGTTTTAAAATGAGCCTATGTAACGAAATTCTATTCAAAGACCCACGGTTCATTCATGAAAATTATTCAAAGGAAGCCCAAGTAGTTCTTTACCTGGGCAATTGTTTAGACCTGCTGTCTCAAATACCTGATGGTGAAGCAAAACTGGTAGTTACTTCACCCCCTTATAACCTGGGTAAACCCTATGAAAAAA
>DTXE01000424.1 GCA_012962595.1 Syntrophaceae bacterium
AAATGAATAATGTAGCTTTGACCCCTAGCCATATAAAGGATTAGCAACTTTATATCAAGTTTCCATTCCTCAAAGGAATTCTCTTCTTAAAAGAAGAGCAAATGGTTATTGGGGGCAGATGAAATGTTCAAGTTTCCATTCCTCAAAGGAATTCTCTTCTTAAAAGGGTCAAATTCGATAAAGGATGCGTCTATGCAGAAGGAGTTTCCATTCCTCAAAGGAATTCTCTTCTTAAAAGCGAGATAAGATTATCCGTCTCGGGAGAAAGGGAATGGAGTTTCCATTCCTCAAAGGAATTCTCTTCTTAAAAGAAAGATCATTAAGCCACTTCGCGAGGCTTTTCCAGAATTTGTTTCCATTCCTCAAAGGAATTCTCTTCTTAAAAGGAATGTTTCCCCTAAAAGAATAAACCTCTTCGCTACCCCACTGTTTCCATTCCTCAAAGGAATTCTCTTCTTAAAAGATGGGGAAGGAAGCTGGACGCATCGAGGTAAGAAGAGTTTCCATTCCTCAAAGGAATTCTCTTCTTAAAAGATTATTGGAGAAGGGAGCTGGACCCATAGGGGGGAGAAAAGTTTCCATTCCTCAAAGGAATTCTCTTCTTAAAAGGCCTTGGGTTCCAAAAATCAAATAATCCAGTATGTTAAAGTACCATTTCCCATGGGGGTCGGATTTTTTGCTCTCTCTTCTCCAATGTTTCTTCAACATTATATCCATGTAGCCCTTATAATTCCTGTGTTCCATGAGGGTCACCTATTTTGGGCGCTCAAACCAGAAAATAGTAAGGTTCTTCACTCAGAGGAATGTTACCAATTATTTGCACTTTGGTCAAACATTTTCCACAGATTTGATAAAAACGGATATTGTCTTCATCGTCCTTGGCAATCTTTTCAAGCCGACTCTTAACTTCTGAGAGTTGCCTGTGATTGAGATGGCACTCAAAGACACTGTACTGAACTCTTGTACCATAATTTTCCAAGGTCTTGCAGATCTTATGGCGTCTTAAATCGTCTGTGATATCGTAGCTAATAACTATAAACATCAGTACCTGGTCACCATGGGCCTGTATATATCTTGCTCACCCTTAATATATCTCAACATCTCCTGAACCTGTAAGTCTATACATTTACGGTAATTACCTGAAATGCCTGTATGGGGATGTGTGATCTTAGAGTTCATTTTATCTTCAAAATGTTTAATGAAGGTCTTTCTAGCAGACTCTGTAAGTAGGCACATCCTATTTTCCCCGCCATAATCAAAGTCTGCTTCTTTCAAGATCTGTGAATTGACCACATAAAGGATGAGAGAATCAATGATAGGTGTCCTAAACTCCTCTATCAAGTCCGAAGCCAAAGAGGGATGCTTATCCCTAATAGCATGGAAATATCCTATGTACGGATTTAGACCGTGTATCTTTATAAAGGCATAGACATTTTGGAATAGAAGGGTGTACCCAAATGAAAGAAGGCAGTTGATAGGGTCAGTAGGAGGACGTTTGACCCGATTTTCAAATCCAAAGCTGTTCCTAAGGAGGTATTTAAAGGCCTTAAAATAATGGCTCGATGCCATACCTTCTAATCCCCTAATCTGATCAACATTATTAGAATTCTCTATCTTCTTTAAAAGGCTATCCATAAGCCTCAATTCCTGGTCAACATTTTCAATTTTTTGGCTATGTCTCCGGAGTAAGACCTTTTGATTATGAATCTTGGCCTTTACAATCTCTTTAGATACCCGCAAACAAAAATCTCGATCCATAAGGTGGTTAAACTGTATCCGGTGCAGTTCTACGTTGCCCGAATTTCCACGCTCAATCGTCCCACAATAGTCTCCTTTCTTTGAAAGGAGTGTAATTGAGATTCCTTTTCTGAGTGCAAGTTTCATGGCATAAGTGGTAATTGATGAGTTACCAAGTATGATGATTTGATCAACTTTAATAGCCGGGACTTCCATTAGGACATCTTTCTTTTTCCTGATTACAAACCTCTGATCGGTTTTGGTAAGGATACAACCTTGCTCTTGAACATATAATGTTCGAAGGAGGATGGGAGATTTGTGAAATTTATCCGAAGGCGGATATATTGGGCTCCTCTCAGTACTAAATTCAGTGTAATCTCGATCATTAGAAAAGGTAGCTCCTAAGAACCTGAATCCATCATTGAAATGGATGATCTTTGTTTTATCTT
>DTXE01000425.1 GCA_012962595.1 Syntrophaceae bacterium
CCCAGGAATTTATACCGCTGGTTGTGTAAGAAAGCCAGTGGATGTGGTTACATCCGTTCAAGACGGTACCGCAGCAGCACTTAAGGCCATTCAATCTTGTGTGAGGAGGTAACTCTCATGGAGAAGAAGACCGGAGTTTATATTTGCACTGGTTGTGGCATCGGGGAATCCCTTGATATAGAGAAGCTATCCAGTATAGCTACCAAGGAATATAAGATCCCCGTTTGTAAGACCCATGCCGCTTTGTGCAGTGAAGAGGGTGTAAACCTCATAAAAAAGGATATGGAGGGGGAGGGTATAAACACCATCATTATTACTGCCTGCTCGCCTCGCGTAAAGTATGAGGCCTTTGATTTTGATGCCCCCTGTATCATAGAAAGGGTTAATATAAGGGAGCAGGTTGTCTGGAGCCACCCTGCAAATGATGAAGACACCCAGATGATGGCCGAAGACTACTTAAGGATGAGTGTGGTTAAAACCCAAAAGATGGAAATCCCTGAGCCCTATAAGGTAGAGGATATTTCGAAGGGTATCCTGGTGGTTGGAGGTGGTTTAGCTGGAATCACTGCCGCTAGTGAGGCGGCAAAGGCCGGCTATCAGGTTGTGCTGGTTGAGAAAAACTCATCTCTAGGCGGGTGGATGAGCAAGATGTACAAACAGGCCCCCACTAAGCCCCCCTATACCGATTTAGAAGATCCTGACATTGCAGCCAGGATTAAAGAAGTTGAAGAAAATCCCAGTATTAAGGTTTACACCTCTGCAGAGATAGAAAAGATAGCCGGTGGACCGGGGATGTTTGATGTCAACATAAAGCAAAATGGAAATGTAGTGACCGAGAGAACAGGTGCTATAGTCTTAGCCACCGGTGCAACACTGTATGATGCAAATAAGCTCCATCATCTGGGATTTGGTAAGTGTGCCAATGTTATAACTACCGACATGATGGAGGAGCTAGCAGCAAAGGGCAAAATCACCCGTCCCTCCGATGGAAAGGAGGTTCAAAGTGTAGCATGGATTCTATGTGCCGGTTCCAGGGATGAGAACCATCTGCCATATTGTTCTTCGGTTTGCTGTGTGGAATCTCTTAAACAGGCCACATACCTTAAGGAGCTTAATCCAGAATCAACCGCCTATATATTCTACAGAGATATGCGAGCACCAGGTCAGTATGAGCACTTCTACAAGAGGGTACAGAAGGATAAGGCAGTGTTTATAAGAGGAGAGGTTACCGGTGTCAGCGAGGATGGGTCAAAGAATGTAATAGTTGAGGCAGAAGATGTCTTGACAGGTGAAAAGATTGTTACAGATGCCCTTGATATGGTGGTTCTTGCTCCTGGAATGGTTCCCACCACTGGGGTAGGGGAAGAGGTACTTCCACCCGGTGTTGAGCCAGGATCTGAATTTATACCATATACTATCATTGAGTCAAATATACTAAAACTCGATTACCGACAAGGACTGGAAGTTCCTGTATTAAAATATGGATTTCCTGATTCAAACTTCATCTGTTTCCCTTACGAAACTCGGAGGACTGGCATTTATGCTGCAGGTACAGTGAGGGCCCCCTTGGATATACCCTCAACCATTCAAGATGCAACTGGAGCGGCTTTAAAGGCTATCCAGTGCGTGGAATCTACAGCCATAGGAGCAGCAGTACACCCTAGAGCAGGAGATCTATCCTATCCAGAGTTCTTTATGCAAAAATGTACCCAGTGTAAGAGATGTACCGAGGAATGTCCCTTTGGGGCCATCAATGAGGATGAAAAGGCCAATCCTATTCCATTCATCACCCGCTGCAGAAGGTGTGGCACCTGTATGGGTGCATGTCCAGAGAGGATCATCTCATTCAAGAACTATTCTGTAGACATCATTGGGTCCATGATCAAGGAAATAGAGGTACCCGAAGAGGAAGAGGAAAAGCCCAGGTTTGTGGTTCTTGCCTGTGAGAATGATGCCTATGCTGCCTTAGATATGGCCGGAATCAATCGCATGAATTACAATGCCTGGGTAAGGGTTATTCCAATGAGATGCCTGGGATCCATGAACCTGGTTTGGATAGCTGATGCATTATCCAAAGGCATTGACGGAATACTTCTCCTAGGATGCAAATATGGCGATGATTACCAGTGCCACTTTGCGGTTGGTAGTCGACTATCAGAGATCAGATTATCCAAGGTCTCAGAAACACTGGATAGACTGAAGCTGGAGTCTCAAAGGGTTCGTATGGTACAGGTTGGTATCATGGATTACGACCAGGTGCCCGGCATATTGGATGACTTCGCTGCCAAATTAGAAGAGCTCGGCCCCAATCCATATAAAGGTTTTTAACACCCAGTTATACCCTAGCAGAACAAAGGGGGGAGGATTTATTTCTCCCCCTTTTTGCCTGCCTTGCCAATATAACCAATACGATTTCTTATAAGCCCATCGATCTCTTCCCTGTGCTCTCTTAAAAAGGTCATCATCTCTTTCGATTTAGAAACCAGGTGCTGGGAGTCCTTGCTTTTTATGTCATCTCCGGTCAACAGCATATTGTGCTGGTAAAGAAAAGATACTATTTCATTCTCTGCATCCAGCTCTATATCAAACCTCCTTTTGAGGTAATTCAGCCACTGGCCGAACTCTTGGGGATGATCTAGATGTTCCATAGGAATCCCAGTCTCCAAACTTAATTGGTAGAAGGTACCGGGCATTAATTGGGACCCTCCTAGAGCATCCAAGACATGAGCCAGCTGGTGAATTAAACTTGAATCATTTATGTCTGGTGTAATGGCTATATAGATACTTTTAGGATCGGCCTTCTTGGTCTTGTTGAAATTGACAATTAACCCCCCACTACCATGATCAGGGGTCTTTGACATATCCTGGTCGTGAAATCCCAAATTCAGATAGGCATCCAAATCAATAAATTTTATACCCATGTCAGTGCCAGTAAGTTCCTCTATATCTAATGCATCTGCAATCTCCTTTGCCCGGCCATAACTGACCTTAGGCAGGCTGGTAATCTTTTTACCTGCCTCCTCCTGCAAGGTCCCCATTTTCTCCAGTATCAGTTCATCCTCCCGACCCATATGGCAGTTCTTAAATTTCTTCCCGCTACCACAGGGACATGGATCATTTCTGCCAACCTTTTTCATCATTACCCCCAACAATTATTTTTAAACAGAACCTTACTTTAATGGCTCTCCAAAATCAAGGGGAAGAGAATCTTTTTTTCATATAACCCCACTTGTGTCCAAAGGTTCAAGACCATCCACCATATGATGCGGGCCAAAGAGCAGGCCCTCAAGAAAAAATATTGACAAAAATAAGGGATTTTACTATTATTGATCATTAAATAATGCATTGTTCAATAAATCATAGGTATTGGTGGTGGAGGCACAATAAATGTGGTGAGGTGCGTCCACCTTCTTTTTAATTAACGGTGCATAAGGATTAACAGGTTAGAAACCGTGGGCCACTTCACTTAAGGCTCACGGTTTTTTTTGAAAAAAGCCATGGGCCTCTGCTCATGGCTTTATTTTTGAGGACATACTATGTATTTTCCCTCGCCAGAGGATTTTAAGGATTTGGCTAAAAGATATAACTTAATTCCTGTTTATAAGGAAATACTGGCCGATATGGATACCCCAGTATCTGCCTATAAAAAAATAGCCCCAGGTCCATATTCATACCTTTTAGAAAGTGTGGAGGGGAGTGAAAAATGGGCCAGGTTTAGCATTATTGGACTCGACCCTATGACAATTATAAAAAGCAAAGGACCACAGATTGAGATTATATCCCATGGTGAGACAAAAATAGATACCACAGATGATCCTCTGTCTAATTTAAAATCAATTCTTTCCAACTACCAAGTGGCTCTGGTGGAGGGGCTCCCTAGATTTTTTGGTGGTGCAGTGGGTTATCTAAGTTATGACATGGTAAGGTTTATGGAAAATCTCCCCGATACCAATCCGGATGACCTTAATCTCCCAGATAGTGTTTTTGTTATCTCTAAATCCATCCTTATTTTTGACAACCTGCAGCATACCATCAAAATCCTAACCAACGTGTATATAACAAATGAAGACCCAAATAAACTATACCACCAAGCCATTCAACAAATCGAGGCCTTGATTGCTAAATTACGCAAGATGCCCATCCCTTTGCCACGGAGAAGTGGAGAAAGGAAACCTCTCCAAATTTCGTCCAATATGGATAGGAAGCGCTTTGAGCAAATGGTAAGAATGGCTAAGGCATACATAAGAGCCGGGGATATTATCCAGGTAGTTCTTTCTCAGCGATTCCAAACCCAACTCAATGACATGGAGGCATTTGATATTTACAGGGCTTTAAGGAGGATAAATCCCTCTCCCTACATGTTTTATCTCAATTGGAATGGGTTCTTCATCCTGGGCTCCTCACCAGAAATCCTGGTCCGAGTGGAGGATGGAAAGATAGAATTGAGACCCATTGCCGGTACACGCCCCAGAGGAGAAAACAAGGAGGAAGATGAGCTCCTAGAAAAAGAGCTTTTGAGAGATCCCAAGGAGAGGGCTGAGCATATCATGCTGGTTGATTTGGGTCGCAATGATGTAGGAAGGGTTGCGAGATATGGGAGTGTGGAGGTCAATGAGCTTATGATTATTGAGCGCTATTCCCACGTGATGCATATCGTATCAAACGTCCAAGGCATTTTGGATGAAGGCTATGACTGTTTTGATGTGCTTAAAGCCAGTTTCCCAGCAGGTACCGTTAGCGGTGCTCCAAAAATAAGGGCCATGGAGATTATCGAGGAACTTGAACCCACAAAGCGGGGACCTTATGCGGGGGCGGTGGGATATTTCAGCTTTACCAACAATATGGACTTTTGCATCACTATAAGGAGCATTATTGTCAAGGATAACACTGTCTATTTTCAGGTAGGTGCAGGTATTGTAGCAGATTCTAAACCCTCCCTGGAATATCAGGAGACCGTCAACAAGGCCAAGGCTATGGCTAGGGCAATCCAAATGGCAATAGAGGGGTTGGGGTGAAGATGGTTCTGGTTATTGATAATTATGATTCGTTTACCTATAACTTGGTTCAGGCATTAGGTTCGCTTGGGGAAAAAATTGCTGTTTATAGAAATGATAAAATTGATCTAAAAGATATCGAAGACCTAAAGCCACTTAAAATTATCATTTCACCTGGTCCTGGGACACCCAATAAGGCAGGAATATCTGTAAAAGCGGTGAAGTATTTTGCGGGAAAAATTCCTATCCTGGGTGTTTGCCTGGGACACCAGTCTATAGCAGTGGCCTTTGGTGGTAAGGTCATCCGTGCTAAAAGGCTTATGCATGGAAAGACCTCCTTGATTTATCATGATAGTAAAACTATCTATAAAAATGTGGAAAATCCTTTTGAGGCCACCAGATATCATTCGCTCATTGTACAGAGAGAATCCCTTCCAGATTGTTTGGTAGTAAGCGCACAAACAAAAAGGGGCGAGATTATGGGGATAAGGCATAAGGAGTTATCAGTGGAAGGTGTCCAATTTCATCCATTGCTAAGAACTTCGGTTATTACAATCCGGCCTATAACGCCAGCAAAGCCTTTGAGGATATCTGTCCATGTCTCCAGCGAAACACAGTTGATTCATACCCTGATAATAGGCTGAGCGCCGTTTTCCAATTCTTCGCTGCATCCTCAGTCATGGAAGTTATCATTGCCTCGATATTTTTGTCGCTGAGGTTGCAAAAGTCCATAATTGAGTCGATTCCCAATGTTTCCATTCGGTAAGCGATATCGTCATGCCTGATACCAAAGAGTGTCAGCATATCAAAAACTGCATCTTCCGGACTGTCTTCAAATCGCTCAAGCAACCCCAGATAGGCTTTTGGCAATTTTGTTTTTATAGGATTGATTTTAGAGTTTGTCAAATAGGGAATTCCCATATCAGACAACGCCTGCTCGATTCTAAACAGATCAATATTGACCCGGGTCAAAATAGCCCAGCTCTCCCCCGGATTCTCTTTCATGCTCTGTTTGAGATGCTGGGCTATCCATATGATTTCCTCAGTCGGATTATGCAGGCCGACGACCTTGACCTGACCGCCGTTGCCGTTGTGCGAAACCAGTTTTTTGGCAATACGCTTTTGGTTGCATTTGATTACTCTGTCTGCCGTATCCAGTATCTCTTGATAAGACCTGTAGTTGATGTTGAGCACCACCCGCTTCACATCTGGCGCATTGGCTTCAAAATACCTAAACGCCTCATATCCGCTTCCGCCTCGAAAGCGGTATATTGATTGATCGTCGTCTCCCACAACCGTCACTATTTTTCCAGCATTTGCATGCAATATCGTCCAATCCACCTGGATCTCGTCTGAATCCTGGTATTCGTCAACCAGCAGATGCGTATAAGGTATCGGTTTGATATTTCCCTCGACAAGCCCATGTGTCGCCATACTGACTTGATCTGAGAAGTCCATCAGATTGCCTTTCTCCAGGTAACTCTGATAGTACTCATAAACCTGCTCCAGCTCTTCATCCCAATCCGGAAACTGCTTTATATCTCCTGAGTTACGCACCGTTCTTGAGGCCTTGATTGCGGATATTTTCTGCTGGAATTCCGTCACATCATTATCAGTTACATTTATGTCCCCTCTGATATCGGAAAGCCCATGCATGATGACTCTTTTGGCATCAAATTCCTTTATTAGCTTTCTGGTCTTGACTCCAGACTGATTCAACTGCCATAAGCCAATAGCGTTGAATGTCTTGATCATCAGCCTCTC
>DTXE01000426.1 GCA_012962595.1 Syntrophaceae bacterium
AAGGAGGTGAAAAAGATCATGGCTTGCGTAAGAAAAAGAAGAGGTAAATGGGTCATAGACTTTTATGACCAATTCGGTAAGAGGCACTGGGAGACTGTTGGAACTAACAAGAAGGAGGCAGAGGAAAAGCTGGCTACAAGACTACTAGAAATTAGCAGTAGCACTTTTAACCCTGGCAAAGGAATGGTTGTCTTCAGTGAATTGGCCCTTGCTTGGTTTCAAAACCACGCTAAAGTTAATGTGAGGCCGAACACATGCTACACATACCAAGGGCACCTGAATAAACACTTAATTCCATTTTTCGGTCAGATGAAGGTGATTAAGATAACACCAGCTATAATTGACAGGTTTAAGACACAAAAACTGAGGGAGAATCTAGATAGGCAGACAATTAATAAAATCCTAGTCACCCTGAGTAGTATATTTAGATATGCTGTGAGAAATCGCTTTGTTCGGCATAACATCATGAAGGATGTAGACAAGCTAAGCACTTTCCTGAAGGAAAAGGACGGAGGTCGATTTGAGGAGATGAACATATTAACTCCAGAGGAAATCAATCTACTTCTTGAACATACCGCTCCAAAACATAGACCATTGATTCTGACTGCTATTTTAACTGGAATGAGACAGAGCGAACTCCTGGCCCTGATGTGGGATGACATAGATTGGAATGACAAGCAGATATATGTGAGAAGGATGGTCTACCGTGGTAAGTTCTATGAACCAAAATCCAAGAAATCAAAGAGAAAAATCGACATGACTCCTATTCTTATGAGCGAACTCAAAAAGTGGAAACTGGCCTGTCCGCTTAGTGAACATAACCTGGTCTTTCCAACGCTAGAAGGCAATCCCATGAATCCTGCTAATTTGCGGACTAGGATTTTTGAGCCTGCATTGAGAAGGGCAGGATTAAGGAAGATCCGTTTCCATGACCTACGCCACACATTTGCCAGTCTATTGATATATCAGGGAGAACACCCTAAATATATCCAGGCACAGATGGGACACTCTTCAATCAATGTCACAATGGACGTATATGGTCATCTTATGGAAAAGGTGAATGTGAAGGCCACCTGCCGTTTAGATGCTACCCTTTTTGGAGCAAGTGGTAGCAGAATGGTAGCAACTGAAGAAAATAAGGAGAGCCTGCCTTAGCTAAGTGCTTGATTTTACTGGTGGGCGGTGCTGGATTCGAACCAGCGACTTCCACCGTGTGAGGATGGCACTCTAACCACT
>DTXE01000427.1 GCA_012962595.1 Syntrophaceae bacterium
AAACAAAGAATTAGAAAGAGGCGTAGGTATAGCTGATCCTGCTATGGGAATACCAACATCTAAACGTCAAACCTATGGTGAAATACGTTCTTTATTATTTATTGATTATATCTGTTAACATTTTTTGTCTTAGTTCGCTTCTTTGTACGCGAACTATAATGCTGTAGGTTTTGTTACCTGTTTTTCTTCTATGTTTTACTTTTTGTTTGTGTAATCTTTTGCTTTCGCCACTTACATAGTTTAAATACTCTCCACCATCTGCAAAAAAGCGATTAAAATAAGCTTCGTGATTTTCTCTTGCATTAGATTCTAAAATAACAGGTTTTAAGTTACAATCTGAGCTTCCTTTTCTGATACCTTTAAAAAGGACATCATTTACAGCTTCTTTTTTTGCTTGCTCAACTGCATCTTTTCTAGTGATTCCTTTTCCCCATACTTTGAGAGTCTGTGAACCATCCATTTCTACTCCTAAACATTCTGTTTCGTACGAGTAGTGCTCCGCTGTATATTTTTGTGGTCCACAAGAAGAGACAACAAAAAATAAGGCGATTACTCCAATTCCTAATAAAACTTTTTTCATGTTTCTTTGTGGCCCAAAGGGCCATGAGGGTTTCATTAAAATTTCAACTTAAGATTAGACCACTGCCCTCTAAAAGGGGCTTAGATGTCCTTAAAGTAGTTTTTATATCCCTTAAAATAGTAATCTTTTTTGTATCTACATCAAATTCCAAACCCTCACCTTCCATTATTATATCTTTACTCCCTATCCAAACCCTGTCCTTTGTATACATATGCCTTTTGGATGAAAGGTACTTGAGGGAGTTGGTTCTTAGCTGATAACCATCCTCGGAAACAACAACTATATTACCATAGACTTCGATGTCCTTGGTTGTGGTATTGAGTTTACCCCTTTCTCCGGTTAGGTAGATCCTCTTGCCATTTCTCTCATAAAAGATCATATGAATGCGGTTTAGTAGAAGATTACCTGTGTGCTCAAAATACGAGGCAGAGTGGGCATTCAGTACCCATTCCTTAAAACCATTTCTAACCTGGGTATAGCAAACATCCTTTAAATTCGCATCTGCCTGCCTCCCATGGACATTTTTAAAATCTATGAAATCATGAAATTCCTCTTTTGACCTGATGGTATAAATAACTCCCAGAACCACAACTATAATGGTAAAGCACCCTATAACCAGATATATTGTTCTACTTCTTGCCATGGTAAAATAACATGGGGGTCCAGAAAGCCCTACCTAAATTGTGGCCACTTATCCTGGGCTTTTAAGATCAATTGGCACACTTCACGAACGGCACCCTCTCCTCCCTTTTTGTGTGTCACATAATCTGCTACATCCTTGACTTCCTCCGCTGCATCAGCCACAGTCATTGCCAATCCGACCTTTTTCAAAACCGGTATATCTGCTATGTCATCACCGATATACCCTGCATCCTGGTGCCTTAGACCTTTCTGTTTCAGTAAGTCCTCATAAAGGCGGAGTTTGTTACTCACCCCCAAGAAGACCGCCCCTATTCCTAGGTCATGGGCCCGGTGTCTTACTGCCTCGGATTTTCTGGAGGATACCATGACCACATCGATTCCTGCTTCTTTTAATAACTTAATCCCCACCCCATCTTTTACATTGAACATCTTTATCTCTAAGCCTTGGTCATTATAGATAACCTTACCATCCGTAAGAACCCCATCTACATCCATCATTAAGAATCTTATACATTTTGCCTTTTCATAAATCATTTGCCTTCCTCAAGAATGACCATGCACTATATCATGAATGGCCTTAAGATGAGGCAATAACTCTTCAAGATCAGAAAGTCTCAAGGAATTAGGCCCGTCGCACAAGGCACAATCAGGGTCTGGGTGAACCTCCATAAACAGGCCATCTACATCTAGAGCACAAGCCGCCTTTGCCAGGTAAGGTGCAAATCGCCGTTCCCCCCCTGATGTCTTACCGCCACCTGGTAGCTGGACGCTGTGAGTAGCATCGAATATTATGGGAAATCCATATCTCCTCATAATAATAAGAGACCTGAAATCAACCACTAGATTGTTGTATCCAAAGGTGGTGCCTCGTTCGGTTATGAGGATT
>DTXE01000428.1 GCA_012962595.1 Syntrophaceae bacterium
CAAGCCCTTGGAAGGCTAAGACTTCATGTGGCCAATAGGCTAGGACTCATTCCTGAAGGACGGTTTGAGCCTGTTTGGATCACTCACTTTCCCCTCTTTGAGTTAAAGGATGGGGAGCTAAGCTCCCTTCACCATCCTTTCACTCTTCCCGAAAGGGAAGACTTTGACCCTGAAAACAAGGAGGAGCTTTTGGGGCTTAAGTCACGGGCCTACGACATTGTGATAAACGGCGAGGAGCTGGGTGGGGGTAGCCTAAGGATTTACAGGATGGAAACCCAGCGCAAAATCTTTAAGGCCCTGGGGCTGAGCCAGGAAGAGGTAAAAGAGAAATTCGGATTTTTCCTTAAGGCCTTGGAATATGGAGCTCCACCCCATGGGGGACTTGCCCTGGGTATGGACAGGGTTGTGGCCATGGTATTGGGGACTAAGTCCATTCGTGAGATCATAGCATTTCCAAAAAATAGGAGTGCTGTCTGCCCGCTCACAGGGGCACCTGCCAAGGTGGATTCCAGCCAGCTCCAAGAGCTACACATAATGGAAGTCGGGGAAGAAGAGCTCAGCCCAAAGCCCTCTACGAGGACAAAAAAGGGCGCAGGGCCACAAACCCGCAAGAGGATCTCTGCTCGTGAGGTCAAGAAGGTGGCACACCTTGCAAGGCTCAGCCTTACAGAGGAAGAGATCCAGGAGTTGGCTCAAGAGCTTGATTCCATCATTGGTTATGTGGAGACTCTTGATGAATTGGATACCCATACAGTGCCTCCCACCAGCCATCCCCTTGCTATGGCAAATGTTTGGAGAGAGGACAAGGTCATAGGGTTTGAGGAGGGGCCACCTGTAATTGAAAATGCTCCAGAGGAAGAGGGCTACTTCTTCAAGGTGCCAAAGATATTGGATACGGGTTAGCCACCTGCAAGGGAGGGCGTTGATATAAGATGGAGCTATACCGTATGAATGCAGTGGAGCTTGGAAGTCTCCTGAGAAGAGGAGAGATAAGCTCCGAAGAGATAACAAGGTCCTTAATCGAGCGGATAGAGCGTGATGACCGGGTAAAGGCCTATCTCACCTTGATGCCGGAAAGGGCCATGGAAGAGGCCCGCAGGGCAGACAAAGCCTTAAAGGCGGTAGGCCCTAATGGCCTTTTTTAAAACCTCCTTTTCACCATCCAGTACCGTGATAATCGACCTATATTCCTTGGGTTGACCTGTATCATAATAGGTAATGTCAAAGTCGTCACATCTAATCACAAAACTTAAGCTTCTGCCTTCTGGGTTGTCTCGCAAATAGATTTTATCAGCAGTACCTCCTTCTACTATATTGACATGGGCCCTGAAGCCAAAAAGTAGCCCTATGAGACCACCGATCAAAATGAGAATCACGCTTAGATGAATCACATAAACCCCTAACCGTGTATACCTTCCCTTGTCAGCAAATAGGTACCAGGTTCCCTGATTTTCTGTAACTATAGGTCTCTTAAATCTTGCACTGAGATACCGCTGACATACCTCTTTAACATCCTCTAAGGCCCTTGTTGTTACTATCTCTCCCTTCTGTGATAGTGAGTTGAGCAAGGAATCACTAGGCCTTATGTTTTTCCTGGTTATTACATACCAGGTGGAGGAAAAGCGTCTAATAGAGCAGGTAAGTAAATTGACGGTAAGTGTTCCCAAAAGCAAAATGAACCACAGAGAATGGTACATATCAAAGAACTGAAGTCTGTTTAAGATACCATATGCCGTATCTCCGAACTGTCTTATATAGGTTGAAGGAGGTTGGTTTTGAGGGATGACTGTTCCGATAATAGAGGCCACAGCCAAAGCTATGAGGAGAAAGACAGTTAGTCGCACTGAAGAAAGCGATTGTATGACCGAGCTTCTAGCCTTTTTCTTTTGATTCTCCATGTCTTTGGGTTTGCCTTTCACGGTGGATCTACAGAGTCTTTCTATAAATGGGGGCAAATATCTGGATTCGATTTATATAACGTTCCAGGATGAAGATTCGATTTGAGGAGTCAATGAAGATGTAGGTTGGAAAATAAAGGCTTCCTTCCTTCCAGCCGAATTGGCCAAATTCCCATTGAAACACACCTTGTGAATTAAATACTAGCACCTTATGTTTGTGTTGATCCACCACGTAGATATTTCCATGTGGATCTAAGGCTATACTTGTAGGAAAGTCAAAATCTTTTCCTATCTTTCCAAACTTGTTAATTAGCTTACCTTGTGAATCAAACACATATATCTTCCCGCTAAGGGTCTCTAATGCATATATCCTTCCATTTTTATCAACAGCCATATCAGAGAAGTAAGTGGATGTCTGACCAGAAACAGATATTTGAGATTTTAACTGGAGCTCTGGATCAAAAACTAGTATCCTTTTATACCCCCGTTCAAGAACGTAAAGGTTACCCTTCATATCCATGGCCAGATTGGTAGGGATATTATCAGAAATTCCTTCCAAGGCCAAAACATCCTTAGAGTTGGTGTTTCTATCATAAATAGTAACCCCATTTTTCCCCCGCTCTGTCACATACAGTTTCCCGTGATGGTCTTGTACCACGCCCACAGGGTGAAACATTGCCCCATTAGCGTCAAATTCCTCTAAGAATTTGAAATCATCTTGCCTGGCATCAAAAAAGAGCAATCTATTTTTTCCTGTATCCGAAACAATTAGCTGCTTATTATGCTCATTAAGGAAAAGACTATAGGGTTGGTCAAAGCCTCCTGCCTCCTCTTTTGCATTGAGAGACATAAAGAATTTTACAGGTGCCCTTTGCTTGGCCATGATTTCTGTGCTACCGAAAAACACACACAACATGGCTATCAAAATAACTAATGACCTTCTCATATTCTGTTCTCAAACCTCCTGATTATCTTCTATGACACTGGATGCACAGCTCCCGATCCCTATTATAATAGAGCATGAATTTATGTTTAGCAGTGTGTATGCTATGGCATGTGCCACAATTCATGGCATGTCCTGTACGGGGATCAATAGCCTCTTCTCCAATAGGGTGGGTAATAGTATGCTGTGCTTTATGACAGTCACCACATCCTATATCCTCTCCCGCTTTAAGGTATAAAGGCCCACCATAATGTGGAGGTTTATGACATTTCAAACATTTTCTTCCTTTAACAGGGGAACATCTAATAGATTTCAACCTATTCTCCATTAAGGCCTGCCTTCTTTCGGTATCTTGATGACAGTTAAGGCATAGCTCCTTATCATGTTTCCTTATAAGATCCTTCCTACTTGAGGCATGGGGATTATGACATAATATACAGGCACTTTCCACATCCCCCATATGTATATTGATGTTATTCACTATCTGTCTTTTTTCCTCATGGCAACTAAAACAAAGCTCCTTACCTGCTAACAGGGTGGTTATTTTCTTTCCGGCTGAGATGGGATTATGGCATTGCTCACAATTTCCTTCCAAAAAGGCGGAATGGGCATAGGCGTTAAAGACACCTTTGCTATCAGAACTGTGACCGCTATGGCAGGTGGTACAAGGTGATTCCTTTAAGGCAAAGGATAAGGACACACCACCTATTTGGCACCTTATATCATGACAGCCTTGGCACAATTGGTTAGGACTCTTTACCAATTGATTACTCTCATAGGATGCATGGGCATGGTGGCAGGATAGACATCTTCCTTCCTTAAATGGGGGTATGAGATAGGCCTGCCTAAACTGGTCTTTCATGGCCTCATGACAATCTAGGCATAGGGTATTCTGGGCCTTGGTCAGTAGGTATCTATAATTTGTGCTGTGGGGGTTGTGACAATCGGTACACTTGCCCCTTTGGAAGGCGGTATGGATACTTTCCTTTCTAAAATCGTTTCTAGTCCCTTTATGGCAGTTCATACAGAGATGGTTGATCTCATCCTTTATAAGGAAGGCCTGATTAGAGGTATGAGGATTGTGGCAGATGTTACATTGTCCCTTCTTTACAGGTACATGGACATAGACTTTAGAAAATTCTTTTTTCAGCTCCTTATGACACCGGTAACAAAGTTCAGGCATTCTTGCCTTAAGTTGGGTCTGGGCATAAATCTGCCCACCTAACACTAGAATAAATAGGGGCAGGAATATTACAATCTTCCTGAATACTGAATCCTGAATACTGAATCCTGAACTATTCATGGCATAGTTGGCAGTCCCTTTTAGCAAATGGCTCGTGTTCCACCTTTTTTAACAATCCTGACTTTTCAGAGGTATGAGGTTCATGACAGCCAAGACACCGACTGATCTTGGTAATGGTTCTCCGATGTGCCTTTAAAAATGCCTCCTCAGTAGCTGAATGACACTTCAGGCATAAAAGTGGGTCGCTAAGGACCAGAAGATCGCTTAACTGAGAGTAATGGGGTACATGGCAGCTTAAGCAATCCCCTTCCTCCATAGTTATATGCCCTCCCCTGGCTTTGGTAGTGACTATTTTTTTATGGCATGATAGGCAAATTTCCTGAGGGCGGTTAAAAAGCTGATGTTCAAGCCTTGTTCCATGAGGACTGTGACAATAGGTACAATTTCCCTCATCGGTTGGGGTATGTTTATTTCTGCTTTCTCTAAGACTAGCTTCAAATTTTGCATGACACCTAAAACAGATTTGGGGCAAGGGCATAATTTGCTGGACCCTATAATCACTGGCATGTGGGTCGTGGCAAATCTCGCAATTCCTTTCTTTAAAGGGTGGATGAATACCCACATCTAGCATCTCTAAAGGCATATCACTATGACAGTTAAAACACAGCTCTTTGGGAAAATTAACCACTAAATATTTGTAATCTGATGTATGGGGCCTATGACAGGAAAGGCATTCCTTTTTACTTACCGGTGTGTGAATAGATAATTTGAAAAATTCTTCCTCCTTATCCTTATGACAGGTATAGCAAAGCTTGGTTGAGGAGGTTTTGAGTATCCTGGGATTATTACTACCATGGGTGTCATGACATTCTACGCATTCAATTTTCAAAAATGGATCATGGGTATACCTCCCCTTCAATTCCTCACCTGTTTTGGTATGGCAGGGAAAGCAAATTTGTTTCTCCCTAGCCTTTAATTGAAACCGGTTTTTGGTGGCATGGGGATTGTGGCAAGCAGTACAACCACTGTCTTTAATGGGAGTATGAACACTACTTACCTTTAGTACCCCTGCCCTTTCTTTATGGCATGTGATGCAAAGATCATTCTTACCCTTAAGTGTCACATATGCATAATCAGTTGCATGGGGACTATGACAGCTCTGGCATCTATCTTCGGTAACAGGACGATGTCTGTAGGTCTTTTTAAACCCCTTTTCTTCCTTTTTATGGCAGCCATAGCATAGCTGGCCATCGGGGGCAATTACCCCAAGAGGCCTGGGGTCACTAATAGGTCGGTGACAGGAACTACATTCACCTCGATTAAGTGGTGGGTGTATAGATTCCCTGAGTAATTTATCATTTGATGAGCTGTGTGGGGTATGGCACCCTGTACAATTGCCCTGCTCAACAGGATAGTTTCTGTGGGTCTTTTTAAACTCCTCTGAGGTGAAAGGATGACATGACCCACAAAGCTCCCCTTCCTCCTTTAAGAGATTTTCCTGGTATTCAGAGGCATGGGGTGCATGGCAGGTAAGGCATCCATTGGTCAGGGGCTGATGGATCTTGACCCTACTAAAGGGTATCCGGTCATG
>DTXE01000429.1 GCA_012962595.1 Syntrophaceae bacterium
CTAAGGGAAGTGGCTTTCTCTGTCTTTAGTTTTGTCCCATCCACTGCTATCGTCCCTTTTCATAGGAGAGCCTCACTATCTGAACAAATCATGCCTTCAGGGCATCTATGCTATCTTTACAACCTGAATATGGGGCATAAGGTCCCTCAAGTTCATTATCACCTTTACATGGGCTAAATGCCCCTCAGGTAGAAAATCGTGGAGTGTTGGGGTAAGAGAAAGGAAAGGAGATGGGATAGGATATGAGAAAAAGTGGCAGAGATAAGGAGTGGAAAGAAAGACTCTGAAAGTGATTGACCATGTATTGTGTGTAAGTTATAAAACCGTTTATAAGCCTTCTGCTTTTGCTCACCAAAGTAATAATAAGAGAGGAGGATTAGTATGCAGATAGACTTTCATTTCTACACCATATACGCTTTAGCCAGGGCGACTGGCTTTAAACCAGAGGATGCGTATATCATAGCCTATTCTTCTCAACATACCGATGATGCAAGATATGAGGATGCCCTGGAATTTAAAAATGGTGGTAGGTTTCAGCAGGTTCTTTCAGCTCATAAGTTCCTTGATCTTGATGCCTTGACAAAGCCTACTTGTTACAGAATATGGGTCCCTTTTCATTTCCTTCCGGGGAACTTAGGCAGAGATTTTTATGAGCGAATGCTTACCAGAGCAAATAGTATCATTGCCCAAAGGATGGTGGAGGAATTTTTAAGTTCCGATTTAAAGCCCTATAGCCTTCACCGGCTGGGCATTATCCTTCATGTTTATGCAGATACCTGGTCACATCAGAACTTTATGGGCATAATGTATAGAAATATAAATGATGTTAGGGATCTAAAAGTAAAGGGAACAGCAAAACGTTCTATCAAGTCTCTGTTAGCCAAACTTAAAGAAGAGATTCTTGAATACTGCGCTCCAGAACTTGGTCATGCTCAAGCAGGGACAATTCCCGATGAACCGTACCGCGAGTGGGAATATGAGGATTATAAAGGACGGTATTTTCAAATCTCTAATCAAGAGCGTGCCTTAGATGCGGCCCAAAACTGTTACATGGTGCTCTCCAGATTCCTAAAACGCTTTCCCCAGTTTTTGAGCCCCCCTGTCTTACCTTGGCAGAAAATCCTTGAAAAAATAGGTGAACTGTTCAGCCACCAAGGAGAGCTTGAAGAGCGGACTGAAGCCTGGCGAGAAGCGATTTCAAATGGCAGAATAGGATTTGAACCCAAGGGCAAAGATACTAACCTTCATTACCATGATCGAGAATGGTTTAGGGCTGCGGTCACCGTAACAACAGAAGAAGGGGAGCGCTATATAAGGAATGAGGGCTTTGAGATGAGCCATTGGAAGTATTTTCACGATGCAGCTGCCTTTCATAGATTCCACTTACTACACGAGATTCTTCCCGAATATGGGATTATCTGTGGTTAACTTATATCAAATTGGAGGAAAAAATGGCCATGGTAACTATTCAAGATCTAAGCCTTGGGGAGATTACCTTAGAAAGTCTGCCCCGCCTCAAAAGGCTAAGGGAGCTCC
>DTXE01000430.1 GCA_012962595.1 Syntrophaceae bacterium
AGATTCATCCCAATTCTCAAAATTTTCTTCAGGGTGCATTTCTTCAAAGACACCTCTAACAGTATCGGATTCAGGGATATAGGTTTTTAAATCTGCATATTGTTCTTGTGTTAAATTTGGCATTTTCTTTCCTTTTTAGTATGAACACCTGTAGCATTCATTATTATTGAACTTCCACCACCGCATAAGATTTTCTCTTAATTGTAGTAAAAGTGTAGTTTAATTATGCAAGTATATTTCTATACATTCAAACAGTTATGCATGATGCATTGCAATATGAAAAACAACGATCTCGCAACAAAAGACTTCGAACACGTTCGTATCTTGAAGACTTTCTTCATTCTGTACCCGGTTTCGATGTTCCATCGTTTTCTATACTCTTTCGGAATCTTTTTAGTAAATTCCTTTTCCGAATTGAATTTAATATTGGTCGCAAAGACAAAGAACTTCTTGTTGTCCTTTCCTTCTCTTTTTAAAGGATTGTAGTCCTTATTGGGTACGAGAACAAGGTAAAACTCAGGGCTGCTCTCATCCCTAAATTTGTGCTTTATGATCCCAGAAACCATTCCTTCCGCTATTTCAAAGTCACGGATGATCTTTTTGATTCTTTTATCCAGTTTAGCCGGCATAACGTAATTTATGTCTGCTACATCGAGTGTTATGATTGAAGCAAGATTAAAGAACTCCCGATCTACCAACAGCGTCCCGATAGATATTCCAAGCTTATTTATTCGGTTAATAACGCCTTTTATCAGCGTTTCGTAGTTCTTATTCAGTGCTGTGAGATTTACGATATCTAGTGTCAGTTTACAATCCCCGACGAGATCGGCTGTGAGGTACGAATACCCCCATGAGGTTCCGTTCTTTGGCTGTATGCCTACAACGCCTTTTGTATTCTTATCTCCGTAGTATGGGACGTTATGGAAGTCTATTGCAATATCCTGTGGAGAATCACTGATATTTACCATATCGATTAATTCAGAATTCATTTTTCTGAAAAATAACATCATTTCATCGATATCATTCACGTTTATGTAGGTATGTACAGTATCTGCGCATGGAATCTTTGAAATCGGGTGCATCTCACGCAAATCATGCACTGCTGCTTCTATAGAGTTTGAAGACGAAGTAGCGGCGTGCAACACCACATTAGTGGCATCTTCTGCGCTATATTCTGCACCTTCGGGCACTCGTATAAAACTTCCTTCGCCGCAAAGCTTATTCATGAGTATGGCTCTGAGGTCTGATTGTTTTACTAACATGGTCGTCCATCACCTCATTTGTTGGGTGAGACGACTATGTTTTATAGAATATATAATGTATTCGGAGGTAGGGGTATTCGGAACTACTGATCTTTGGCGACACTTTTTAAGTA
>DTXE01000431.1 GCA_012962595.1 Syntrophaceae bacterium
TGTTACGCCCGTTTTGGCATCCGAAGGGATGGAGTTAATAGATATTGAATACCGCAGAGAGGGAAGAGGCTGGGTTTTGCGGCTGTTCATTGACAAAAAGGGTGGGGTAACACTGGATGACTGTACTAATGTGAGTCATCAAATAGGTGACTTGATAGAGGTTAAAGACATTATAGATCATCCCTATACCCTTGAAGTCTCTTCGCCCGGCCTTAATCGACCCCTAAAGAATATTAGCGACTTTGAGAGATTTAAGGGTAAAAAGGTTAAAATCAAGGCCAGAAAACTTATTGATGGCAGGAGGAATTTCAGGGGTACACTCATGGGTTACCACCAAGGAACGGTGAGGATTGCAATTGATTCTGAAATCTATAAGATTCCTTATAAGGAAATTATTAAGGCCAATGTGATATACGATTTTTGAGAGAAAGGGAGTGATTATCTATGATTTCTGATTTGGGACGTCTTATAGACCAACTAAGCAAAGATAAGGGTATTGATAGGGCCATATTAATCAGTACATTGGAAGAGGCCATTAAGTCAGCGGCCAAAAAGCGTTTGGGCCCTCATCAGGAATTAGAGGTAGCTTTTAATGAGGAATTGGGTGAGATTGAGGTATTTCGGTTTAAACATGTGGTAGAAAAGGTAAGGAATCCTCAAATGGAGATATCTTTGGAAGAAGGGAGGAAATTGGACCCTGGATGTGAGATTGGAGACAGTTTGGGAACTAAAATGGATGCTAGCGAATTCGGAAGAATTGCTGCTCAAACTGCCAAACAGGTAATTATTCAGCGGATGAAAGAGGCGGAGAGGGATGTAGTTTATGATGATTTTAAGGATCGAAAGGGTGAGATCATAAGTGGGATAGTTCATAGGCTTGATAAAAAGGATGTAATTGTAAATCTGGGAAGAACTGAGGCCATTTTGCCCTATCGAGAACAGGTACCCAATGAGGTTTACCGACCAGGAGATAGGATTCGAGCCTATGTTCTAGATGTAAAGAAAATTAGTAGGGGTCCACAGATTGTACTATCCAGAACCCATAATCTCTTCTTGGCAGCCTTGTTCCACCTAGAGGTGCCTGAGATATCAGAAGGTATCGTTAAGATAATTAGTGTGGCCCGAGAGCCGGGAAGCCGGTCTAAGATTTCGGTTACCTCCAATGACTCCGATGTTGACCCTGTAGGGGCATGTGTGGGAATGCGTGGTGCAAGAGTACAAAGTGTAGTGCAGGAACTCCGAGGTGAGAAAATAGACATCATCCCCTGGAACCCTGACCCTGCCAAGCATGTTTGTCAAGCACTAGTCCCAGCTGAGGTATCACGGGTGATTGTGGACAAGGAAAGTAACAACATAGAAGTTATTGTGCCTGATGAGCAGTTATCTCTGGCCATAGGAAAAAGGGGGCAGAATGTGCGTCTGGCCTCAAAATTGACTGGTTGGAACATAGATGTCAAAAGTGAATCTAGATATACCAAGTTACTCCGCGAAGGTTATGAATCACTTTTGAAGGTCCCGGGAGTGGGTGAAAGCACAGCAGACCTTTTATATGAGAATGGTTTTACTTCAGTGCAAGAATTGTCAGAAGCTACTCCAGAGGAACTTGTCCAAATCCCTGGCATAAGTGAGAAAAAGGCTGAAAAGTTCATCCAGTCAGCACGTGAGTTTGTAGAATCAATAAGTCATGAGAATGAAATTGAGAAATCTGATAAAGACCAAGAATCAAAACCACAATGAACGTGATCCATATATCCACTACAAGGCAGCCCATGTGGATCAGGAGGTAGGAATACATGGCAAAAACTAGGGTGTATGAGTTGGCAAAAATGCTTGACATGGATAATAAAGAGCTTTTGGAAGCACTCAAAAGACTTAATTATCCAGTTAAGAGCCACATGAGCACTCTGGAGGAGGAGCACATAGAGGAGATAAAGGAGAAACTCTCTAACTTAAAATCTGAAAAGGTGATAGAAAAGCGTATCAGTTCAGGTGTGATTCGCCGAAGAGTGGAGCCCGTTAAGATTGAGAAGCCTTCTAAGGAAAGGGGCACGCCCCTGAGGGAAGAAGTGAAAAAGGAAGCCTTAGAAAAACCCTTAAAGGAGAAGATAGTTTCACCTCCGGAGGAGATAAA
>DTXE01000432.1 GCA_012962595.1 Syntrophaceae bacterium
GAGTATAATGATACTAGTTATAATGATTCTAGGTACAATAATCCAAGATACAATAATGGATGGCGATAAGCCCAATAAATAAAAGTCTAAAAAAGGAGATTGAAATGAAAATAAGATTACTTAAACCAATGATTGCCTCTGCTCTAGCGGTCTTTATGCTAGGAGGTTGCTACAATCAACCTGGATTGACTCAAGACAATAGCTATAATCGTACAAAAACAGGTGCAGCATCAGGTGCTCTTGCTGGCGCACTTCTAGGATACAATACAAAAGGTAGCCACAAAGGAAGACGAGCCTTAATTGGTGGATTGCTTGGTGCAGCAGCAGGTTCTGCTATTGGCTACAGTATGGATCAGCAAGCAAATGAAGTTGCTAGAGCTCTTGGTACAGGTATCAATAATGATCCGCTGGCAGCACTTGACCCAAATAGAGACATTATAGTGTCAAAAACAAGAGATTATGTAAAAATTATGTTTAGAGACAGGATGATGTTTGCAACTGACTCATCCAACCTACAACCTAACGCTAGATACAAAGTTAGCAAGGTAGCGAATCTTCTAAGAAGATATCCTCAAACGGCAGTTGGTGTTGCAGGCTTTACAGACAATCAGGGAAGCTTCTCTTACAATCAAAGTCTTTCGGAAAGACGAGCAAATACTGTTGCAAGCATTCTTGCGGTCAATGGTCGCCCCAAAATAAGAGGATGCTCATATTCTAAGGCAATTGCACCAAACAATAATGCCACAAACAGAGCACTAAATAGGCGAGTAGAGGTTTATCTCTTTGCTAACAGAAATGTCATGAATGACCCTTGTCGCTAATACACTAAGCCCAAATTATGCGATAGACGATTTCTAATTTCTATTACAGATTCGGGCTAACTATTTACTTGATTGAGTCGAGTGCCTGCTTGGCTTGATCTGCACTCATAGTGCCAGATAAATATTTACCTTCAACATCATCTATGTTTTTTCTTATCTTCGCCTTAAGAACATCTCCCTTAATTCTCTCTTTAATGAATGCTTTCATTGCTGAAAAGTCAGGAAATTCATTCATATATTCATCTTTTAGGGTACTTGAGTTCCATGCGCCTATTTGTATCTTAGCATCAACACCAATAAGATTAAGTACAGGTCGCCCTACACTATCTACTTCCTGATATTTACTGTACCTATGTTTTTCATTATAAGCATTGTTGCGATATCTCTCGTCTTCCTCTTGTATGCCGCCAATAAAGTTAGTAATAAGATAAGCAAAAACAAGACCAATAA
>DTXE01000433.1 GCA_012962595.1 Syntrophaceae bacterium
TCAAAGAAGGTTGCCAAATTATTTATGCTGGGAAAAAAGAGGGAAAACACACCCTTTCGCAAAAGGGAATCAATCGTCTACTTATTAAAAAGGCAAAGGCCGGCTCTATAGTGGCGAGATTAAAAGGGGGGGACCCATTCATTTTTGGAAGAGGTGGAGAAGAAGCTGAAGAGCTGGCAAAGGCAGGTATCTCCTTTGAGGTTATCCCCGGTGTTAGCTCTGCCATTGCCGTACCGGCATATGCCGGTATACCTCTAACACACCGGGATTATAGCTCATCGGTGGCCTTTATAACAGGACATGAGGATCCAGCAAAGGGAAAGTCAGCTATAGACTGGAAGAGGCTATCTAGGGGAGCTAGTACAATTGTGATCCTTATGGGGGTTAAAAACATTACCCACGTGGTGGAAAATCTAACAAAACACGGAAGGAAAGAACAAACCCCTGCAGCACTCATACGCTTGGGGACTACACCAAGACAGGAAACCTTGGTAGCCCCTCTCAAAACCATTGCTGATTTAGCGAAAAAGAAGGGATTTTCGCCACCCGCTATTTTGGTGGTGGGAGAGGTAGTAAAACTAAGAGAAAGATTGAATTGGTTTGAAAGTAAACCATTGTTTGGTAAGACCATTGTGGTTACCCGGGCACGGGAGCAAGCAAGTAGCTTGGTGCGTCTAATCGAGGATCTAGGTGCACACTGTATCCAATGTCCCAGCATAAGGATCACATCACCTAATAGCTGGAAAGACCTGGATAGATCCATTCTCCACTTAGACCATTATGATTGGATAGTTTTTACTAGTGTGAACGGGGTCAAGTATTTTCTGGAAAGATTAAGAGCCAACAAAAAGGATATGAGAGATTTAAGAGGTATAAATATCTGTGCCATTGGACCCAAGACGGCGGAAGAGCTAGAGAGTCTTGGTCTAAGCCTAGATTTTATTCCCAAAGAATATGTCTCTGAGGCGGTGGTAGATGGACTTAAAAAGAAAGGGATCTCTGGAAAGCGGGTACTTATCCCAAGGGCAGAGGTGGCGAGAGAGATACTACCAGACCAATTAAGGGCTTTAGGAGCCTCTGTAGATATAGTTACCGCCTATAAAACAGTAAAACCTGAGGAGATGGAGCAAGATTTAAAAAGGCTCTTTGAGGATAAGGCCATCGACCTCATAACCTTCACTAGTTCTTCTACGGTGAAGAATTTTGTGGGCCTCTTCGAAAAAGAAGGTCTCAAGGATCGACTTGAAGGAATTATAGTTGCCTGTATAGGTCCCATTACCGCAGAAACCGCTAAAAAATTGGGGATGAAGGTTCATATTGTGCCAAAAGAATATACCATCCCTGCCTTGGTGGATGCTATAGTAAAGTATTTCCAACCCCCCTCCCCTACCCCTTCCAGCAGATATGGCCACAGAGGGCTTTAAAAAAATCCTTTTCGCTCTGTAAAATTTTATAGTCCGCTTTATCTTCAAAAACTTCTCTAGTTCTGCCGATACTACTTCATGCCTGCTTCTATAAAAACCCTTACCCTTAGAAAAATGGGATATGTCCCTATTTTGACTTTCTCGAAAGCCTTAGGCTATAAAAACATTGACATTATGAGAACATAGATGTAGTCTTAAAACAGCTAGGGGTGTCGTAATAGACTGAGAGTCACTTAGGTGACAACCCTTTGAACCTGATCTGGGTAATGCCAGCGTAGGGAAGCGTGCAGATAAGCCGTATTCCCTATGGAGTGCGGCTTTTTCATTTAAAAGACATGAAACCCTCATGACCTTCGGTCACAAAGAAATATGATAATGCAACATAAGCAGGAGGATTTCTTTTTTTGCTAGCTCCTCTTGTTTAAATTCCAAATCCCAAGCATCAAATACTAAACATTGTTTGGAATTTGGGA
>DTXE01000434.1 GCA_012962595.1 Syntrophaceae bacterium
CCCTTCGGGTCACAAGGAATAATGAAAATAGATATTGGTTACTCGCTTTTTGCTATTTGCCAAAAGCCAACAGCAAAAAAGAGACCCTCTGCCTCCAAATAAAGGAGCTATTTTCACATGAATAAATTTAATCCTCCGAGCACCTCAATTTTTCTGGAAAAAGACCATATGGCCTTGACAAGGCAGAATTTTATCCCATACTAGTTGACTACATGTATAAAAAATACCTTCTAATCGTTTTGGCCATTTTAGTGCTCCTACCCGGTGTTTCTTTTAGTAAGGAGGAGTACGTGGTCAAGCGGGTAATAGACGGTGATACTCTTCTTTTAGATAATGGTGAGAGGGTTGGACTACTAGGAGTTTATGCACCAGTCAATAGACCACACAACAGTATAGAGATCGTAAGACAGCGGTATGAAAAGGCCTTAGCTTTTGTTCGATCTTTAGTTAAATCTGGAGATAGAATCAGACTGGAATATGATTGGCAAAGGGAAGATGAATATGGTCGAATCTTGGCCTATGTCTTCTTAGAGGATGGAACCTTCTTAAATGAAGAGGTTATAAAGCAAGGCTATGGTCAGGTCTATACTAGGTTTCCATGTAAATACACTGATGATTTTAGAAGGCATGAGAGAGAGGCCAGGTTACATAAAAGAGGGTTGTGGGGGGAAAGCCCTGAATATGGAAATTAGGAAAGGTCACCTTGAAATAAAAATCTAAAACTGGGGAGGGGAATAACTCCTAAAGGTATGTGACCTGTGTGCTAGCGTTACAGACCTAATTACCTTCTTCTCTTTTAATACTGTGTAAGAAGTTTGTCCCTGTACTGGCATATGACAATCTATACAAAGACCTCCTTCTTCAACCATAGTCTTTGACAGCTTATGACATCTTGAACACATTTCATTTCGACTTAGCCGCTCCCATCTACTAGTCTCTGGATTTAAGAAACCAAAAATGCTAAAACCTTTTCCTTCATCTGGCCCTAGATTATCAACACCTTGCTTGGCACATGGAATATGGCAATCATGACAGGCTACATTTTTCACTGCATGTATGCTACCTTTCCATTCATTGTATACATTATCGAGAGCATGGCACTCCCCACACATTTCAGGGGTTGGCACTCCCCTACCAATACCTGAGATGTACCTACACGCACCAATATAAGAAGCAAGAATAATAATGGGAAAAAGTATGGTGAATTTTTTGAACATCTCCGTTTTCCTCTGGCTTCTGTTTTCTAGGAGCATATCAATGGGCCTCAAATATGTCAATTGGGCAAACATCCTATTTTCTCAAGAAAAGCCGTGTGGGGCCTTGACAGGAATAATATATGGTGGCTGAATAGGGATGGAGAAGATATAGTTAGGAAATACCAAGTATGGATAATCAAAAACCCTCTTGTTTCGGCAGCCACAAAGTCATATTGGTAGAAGAATCAGCCGAGGGAGGCCTTATCACCTATAGCATCAATCCAGAATGTGTGAAGTGCCCTCAATTTCGTGCCTGCAGAAAATCGTTCTTAAGCGGAGAAGGAAAGTACATCTTGGATAGACTCTCAAAACCTCCAGTTATGAAAATGGATTATAGCCAAGTCGATGAATGTCTTTTCTATTTTATTGAAGATATCGGTTTCAGCTATGCACAGTTTGAGGAATTTATAGAACACTTCATGGATTTTATAGATAGGTGTCATGGAAAGGTAATCACTTACGAAAGTTTCAGTAAATATTTTGTCCACCTCAACTATCCACAGGTGGATGAGAAAGGATTTATGCTACTTTTGCAAGTATTGACAGGTGAAAAGCTCTTTACGGAACACTAATTTAAGGGACAAAAGTGCAAAGCCAATAACAAAAGAGGGCTATAGGGTGAGTATTGGCCAAAAAACGTTACCTCTAAGTATCACTCTAGAAGGGCCTGTCTGACATTTAAATCCTTACTAAAAAGGATGGGGCTAAGATTGTTAGTTGCCCCACCAAATATGATAAATTTGATCCCAATAGATGGTGGCAGATTAGGGAGTACACCAAAGATGTATTATTACCAATATCAAAATTGCTCTTTTATCTTTTTCGATACAACCTGTGGAAAGGCGTTTCTGTGAACTGAGATGATTCATTCTGGAGCAAATATGGAAGCCCGATGAGATTTTATTTCATGTGAAAATAGCTCTAATTTGGAAGCAGGAGGGTTGAGGGGAAACCCTCCTGCCTATATTCCATTTTCATACATCCATTGTGGTGCGCGTGGTTGGGTCTCGGCATAGAAATCG
>DTXE01000435.1 GCA_012962595.1 Syntrophaceae bacterium
ACCTCTTCCATCGCCACCCAGGACAGGAAAAAATTTTCCAGTGCAAGTACTTTTTCTAATTGCGTATTTTAATTCTTCTTCACTTAATTCCTCGCCATTTAAATATTTTTCGGTTAATTTGTCATCTACCTCAACCGCTTTTTCAATCAACTCTGCTCTAAATTGTTTGGCTTTTTCTAAAAGATTGTCAGGTATTTCTTCCTCTGTTAATGATTTATCACACATATTCCCTTCTTTAAGAGATAGGCAGGTGTCCATTATTATCTGGACTACCACCCCTTGGACCATCCCGGCCAATTTGGCACTTGCCTTACATCCTGAGTTTCCATATGTCGCTGTGGTGGTAGATAATGAGGTCTTTATCCTGGCCAAAGGACTGCTAGAGGAATCCTTCAAGGCCATGGGTATTTCTCATTATAAAATCTTGGAGGAATTCCAAGCCAAGATTTTGGAAGGTAGGAGATGCCTTCATCCCCTCTATGATCGAGAATCTAAGCTTATACTAGCTTCTTATGTTACCTTAGATGCAGGAACAGGATGTGTTCATACCGCACCGGGACATGGGCGTGAGGACTATGAAAGTGGGTTGAAATATAATCTTGAGATATATTCCCCAGTAGATGATAATGGAAAATTTACGGATGATGTCCCGTTGTTTTCTGGCCAATACGTCTTTGATGCCAATAGTCAGGTGATTGAAAAATTGCGTGAGGCCGGAGCCTTAATAAAAGAGGATACCATTGAGCATACCTATCCCCACTGCTGGCGTTGTAAGAATCCCTTAATCCTTCGTGCTACTGAACAATGGTTTATATCCATGGAAAAAAATGGCTTAAGGTCTAAGGCCCTATCATGTATTGACCAGGTAACGTGGCTTCCCTCTTGGGGAAGAGACCGTATTTACGGAATGGTAGAAAATCGCCCTGACTGGTGTATCTCCCGACAGCGTTCCTGGGGGGTGCCTATCGTAGCCTTTTACTGTAAAGATTGTGGTGGGTTACTACTGAGTAAAGAGGTTATAGAACACGTAGCCCAGATGTTTGAAACTCATGGAGCGGATTGTTGGTTTTCTATGGATGCTCAGGAACTTTTACCCCAAGATACTAAATGTTCTAACTGTGGGGGAGTCCATTTTAAAAAGGAGAAGGATATACTGGATGTATGGTTTGATTCAGGTGTGAGCTTTGCTCCGGTTTTAGAAAAAAGGGATTATCTGGCATATCCAGCCCAGCTCTATGTGGAAGGAAGCGATCAACATCGGGGATGGTTCCAAAGTGCCCTTCTTACTTCAGTAGGCACTAGACAAAAGGTTCCATACCAGACAGTTCTTACCCACGGCTTTGTGGTAGATGCAGAGGGGAAAAAGATGTCTAAATCCTTAGGAAATGTGATTGCCCCCCATGAGGTCATAAAAAAATATGGTGCGGAGATACTTCGTCTCTGGGTAGCGGCTGAGGACTACCGTGATGATATAAAACTGTCTCCTGAAATCCTTGAAAGATTGTCCGAGGCCTATAGGAAGATTCGAAATACCTGTCGCTACCTTATCGGTAACCTGTATGATTTTAATCCTATGAAGGACTCCATAAGTTACCAGGATCAATTGGAGATTGATAGATGGGCCCTCCATCGATTACAAGGACTTATAGAAAGGGTTCGTAAGGCTTATGAGAAATTAGAATTTCATATAGTCTATCATGCACTTTATAATTTCTGCACGGTAGATATGAGTGCCTTTTACTTGGACGTGCTTAAAGACAGACTTTATGTGATGCCCAAGACCTCTTTAGAGCGACGGTCAGCACAAACAACCCTATTTCAAATCCTAAGCACTCTGGTGAAGCTCATGGCTCCTGTACTCTCATTTACGGCAGAAGAGATATGGACTCACCTAAGGAAGTATAATAACCAGGAGCAAAGCGTACACCTGACCCAATTTCCTGCTATCAATCACACACTTTTAGATGAAGGGCTAGAGAAGAGATGGGATACAATACTTACTATACGGGGAGAGGTGACTAAGGCCCTAGAATTGGCCAGAAAGCAGAAGTTAATTGGGCATTCCTTAGATGCACAGATAACCCTTTCGGTACCTAAGGATCTATACTTACTTCTTAGTCCCTACCTATCACAATTAAACGCCATTTTCATAGTCTCAAGGGTTGAGCTAGTCCAAGAAAAGGCCCGCACATACGCCTATGAGAGCAAAGTGGTGAAAGGGGTTAGAATCGATGTTACCCCGGCGCCGGGCAAGAAGTGTGAGCGATGCTGGATTTATGATGTAAGCGTGGGCGAAGATAAGGATCATCCCACCATATGCAAGAGGTGTGTAGAGGTTATGAGCTGGAGGGGTAATTGAATAGGAAGTACTATATATTGGCTTTAAGCACAGTAAGCATCCTCACCTTGGACCAGGCTTCTAAATTTTATGTTGACAAATATGTTGCCTTGAATGACTCCATAGAGGTGGTGAAAGGGATACTTAATGTCACACATATCAGAAATACTGGAGCTGCCTTTGGTCTTTTATCAGGTATTCCACCACCCTTAGGGAGTTACTTTTTTATTTCTATCTCTATCCTTGCATTGATGGGAATTTTATATTTTTTGAAAAAAATAGATGGTGAACTGCTAGCACTAGGTCTTTCCCTTATCTTTGGGGGTGCATTAGGTAATCTGATAGATCGGGTAAGAATGGGGGTAGTTATTGACTTTATAGATTTGTACATCAAATCCTATCACTGGCCGGCCTTTAATGTTGCGGATACCTGCATCACGCTCGGTGCAGTTCTTTCCATATTAAAATTTACAAAGAAGGCTAAAAGGTGTGCATCCCACATTGATCACCATAGATAGCTTCTCCATCCATACTTATGGAGTGTTTGTAGTCATTGGTTTTCTTGCAGGCATTGCCTTGGCTATGAGGGAAGCAAGAAGAATCGGTGATGATCCCGCAATGATTTTGGATCTTTCTTTTTATATTCTCATATGGGCTATAGTGGGCTCTAGGATTTTCTATATCTTTATGAATTACCAAGACTATAGTGGTCACCTACTGGAGGTGGTCAAGTTGTGGAAAGGTGGTTTGGCATTTCAGGGGGGGTTGCTTGCATCTGGCTTAACTTTGGTGTGGTATGTGAGAAAGCACAAAATGAGCCTTAAGAGGTTGGCCGATATTTTGGCGCCATCGGCGGCTATTGGTCAAGCATTTGGTCGTATGGGATGTTTTTTTGCTGGGTGTTGCTATGGTAAGGAGACCCATGTGCCCTGGGCCATTACCTTTAACCATCCAGAATCACTGGCACCTATTGGAATCCCTTTGCACCCCACTCAGCTTTATCATGCATTCAGCCTTTTTCTAATCTTTCTTATCCTTACAGGTGTAGCTAAGGTTAAAAGATCTGAAGGACAGGTGGCCTGGGTTTATCTTTTACTCCATTCTGTGCAACGCTTTATAATAGAGTTGTTTCGTGGTGATACTAGAAAATGGCTATTTAGCGATTTGGTAACACCTACACAGAGTTTAAGTATAATAATGGGGTTTACATCTCTGTATATGTTGTGGCGTTCTGGCAGACACTAGAGGCCTTAATAAGGAATCAATGAGATATTTTGAAAATCTTGATCCGGGGGACCGTATGACAGTTTTGGAAGATTTGAGATACACCAAAGAGCATGTATGGGTTCGTCTGGAAGGAGGTAACATTGCCACTATAGGTATTACAGACTATGCCGAGAAGGTGTGGGGTGAGGTTGTCCACCTTGAGTTACCAGAGGTAGGGGAAGAGATTGTTAAGGATGAGGCCTTTAGCTCCATTGAATCAACAGATGAAATAGTAACCGATCTATATGCTCCTCTATCAGGAGTGGTTATTGAGGTTAATGAAGAGCTCATTGACACGCCTGAACTGGTAAATGAAGACCCCTATGAGGATGGATGGATTATAAAACTAGAGATCTCTTCTAAATCTGAGCTTGATGAACTTCTGCTTCCCGATGAATATGAAGAATATGTGAGAGAAGAGGTTATAGGTACTGAGGAGGATCAACCGCTGTAATATTGGTCGATGTCGACCTCTACTATCCTGATCACCATCCCTTCTAAACAAACCAGACCCTGTTTGGCTCCGTTAAGGTGAATTGAAAAAAGGTATGCTCTCTCGTGAATATGGGGAGTTAAGTATGGAAGACAATATTTCTTAAAATTACTCTTATGAATGGTATTTTTGACCTCAAATGCTTGATAAACATTTCTACCTTTTGGTATATACCATGTATCATAAAGGGCCGGAGCCTTTATCATGGTTTTGTCTAAGATGGGTATGAGATCAATCTTATTTCCGTCTATAGCCCCAATAAGCTTGATATGATTTATAGGTCCAATTCTCTCCCTTCCCTGAGGCTTATAGAACATCTTTCCATCCTTATCAAAAAGGATCTCTTTATAATTATTACCAAATATCTGGGAGCTTGAGCGGAGATTGTAGGCATAAGCCACGTCATGAAGACCTAAACAGATATTTTTTAAGTTTAAGAGATTTAGCCCATTATCTCCACTGGTGTCACAAAGTAAAAAATTCATAAAATTTTCAGCCATAGACTCCCTTTGTCTATCTATATTTTTAATTTGACCTTGTAATTGATTAACCAGTTTTCTTAAGCCTCTATATAGACGCTTTACATATTGTTCCTTATGTTGTTGAAACGATTCCCTATTCTTCTCAAAATTCACCTTATCAAAGGAGGCATTGATCTCAGCCGCCTTGTTTTTTTCACCCTTGGTTAACCTCTTTGAGAATCTGGTATCTGGATGGTAAACAGTTTGAAGTACCCGATAATTAGACTTAATCAGCCTAAAGAGATCTTCGTCTCTCAGTTTCTTTACCATCTCAGGTGTAACACCCAGAACTTCAAAGGGATTCTTTTTCATAAGCCTTCTCAATTAATTATACACTACCTGTTGTGGTACCCGAGACCAAAATGACTTCTAAATAATAGGATAATTGCCATGGGTATGTCAACCAAAATTGCTTTTGGATACCTGGTCTCATCTTTGATAATTCTTCAGAAAAGACTCCGTTAAAGCCCCTATCCTCCTAAAATACTCCTCCCGAGTAATCCTTGCACCATGCAAATTGCCGTGGAGAGAAATCTCTGACACATAATTCCTTCCATCACCCGTGATTATCAAATCTATGTGGGCGTAAGGAAATCTACCTCTTTCCATAACCTTTTTACAGAGGGCTATCTGTGTTTGATCTAGGCTGTAGGGCCTGGATTTTCCTCCAAAAGAGAGATTTTGTCTGAAATTATATTTATTATATCTCTGATATGCCTCTATATACTCTCCTATCACTATTACCCTGACGTCCTTAAAGTTGGTAATAAACGGTTGAACCACAAAAGGGTATTTCAGCAAATTTAGACAGGCCCGAGTATAAACCTCTTCCAGTGAACTCCATAGGTG
>DTXE01000436.1 GCA_012962595.1 Syntrophaceae bacterium
AAGGTTTTAGTAATTGGTGGAGGGATTGCAGGAATTCAAGCTTCCTTAGATTTAGCAGATAAGGGAATACATGTTTATCTGGTTGAAAAAGAGCCAAGTATAGGAGGTCACATGGCTCTTCTTGATAAAACCTTTCCAACTAATGACTGCTCAATGTGCATCCTAGCTCCAAAGATGAATGATTGTGATGCGAATGATAACATAGAGATTCTTTCATATTCAGAGGTTACACAAGTTAAAGGCAAGGCAGGTAATTTTAGGGTTAAAGTAAAAAGAAAGGCTAGGTATGTGAATGAAAGAAAATGTACTGGGTGTGGAGAATGCGTAGCAAAATGTCCTAAAAAAGTTCCTAATAAGTATAATAGCTATCTAGACATGAGAAAGGCAATCTACCTTCCTTTTCCGCAAGCAGTACCGAGAGTTATGACTATAGACGCAGAGAATTGTCTTTATCTAACAAAAGGAAAGTGTGGTACTTGCAAAAAAGTATGTACAGCTGGAGCGGTCGATTATGACCAAAAAGATTTGGAAGAAGAACTAAAAGTAGGTGCAATCATAGTTGCAACTGGTTTTGAGGTTTTTGTGCCAAAAGAAATGGCAGAATATGGTTATGGTAAATATGAAAATGTTTTGACGGCAATGGAATATGAGAGGCTTATTTGTGCCTCAGGACCTACTGGCGGGCATCTAAAGACTGCGTTGTTAGAAGTGCCTAAGAGTATCGCGTTCATACAATGCGTTGGCTCAAGGGACTTGCAGCATAATCCATATTGCTGTAGTGTTTGCTGTATGCACGCAACCAAAGAAGCAATTCTTGCAAAAGAGCACTATGAAGACATAGAAGCATACATATTCTATACAGACCTTAGAGCGGTTGGAAAAGGTTTTCAAGAGTATGTAAACCGTGCAAAAGAAGAATATGGAATAAAGTATATAAGGGCAAGACCTGGCAAGATAAACGAGGACAAAACTACTAAAAAGCTTACAATATGGTATGACGATACTGTAGTAAGGAAGGTAAAATCATTAGAGGTTGACCTTGCCGTGCTATGCACAACCTTAAAGCCAAATAGGGAATCAATTTATTTAGGTAAAATTCTTGGAATACATGTGGATGAATATGGATTTTTCAAGGTCAAGGATGCACTGTATTCTCCTCTCGATACTAATGTGAATGGAATATTTGTTGCAGGTTTCTGCGAATCTCCTAAGGACATTCCAGAATCTGTTATGCAAGGAAGCGGAGCAGCAGCTAGGGCTGCTGAGATACTGGCATACGAGATGGCATCACTTGAATATTCGCTTCGCTACGATAAAGAGGTGGTATCATGATAAGGATAGGTGTATTTATCTGTCATTGCGGTATAAATATCGCGGGTTCTGTTGATATAGAAGAGGTGGTAGAGTATGCTGCGACGCTTCAAAATGTGGTGCATGTAGAGAGAAATCTATATACCTGCTCTGAAGAAGGCTTGACTGCAATAAAGAATGCAATAAGAGAGCACAATCTTACTAGAATAGTTGTAGCTTCATGCACTCCAAGAACACATTCTCCACTCTTCCAAAGAACATGCGAAGAGGCAGGACTTAACAAGTATTTATTTGAATTAGTTAATATTCGTGAGCAGTGCTCTTGGGTCCATCAAAAAAATAAAGAAAAAGCTACACAGAAGGCTAAAGATTTAGTAAGGATGGGGGTGGCTAGGGCAAGACTGCTTGAGCCTCAGGAAGAATTAAGAATGCAAGTTGAACCTTCTGCAACCGTGATTGGTGCTGGTATTTCTGGAATGACCGCGGCATTAAGCATTGCTACTCAGGGATTTGAAGTGCATCTTGTCGAAAAAGAAAATGAGCTTGGGGGAATGCTGAATAAGTTAAATAAGCTATATCCTGATAATAAAGATTCAAAGGAAATACTAATAAGGATAAAAAACAAGGTTAAAGCAAATAAAAAAATCAAGCTTCATAAAAAAATAACTATTAAAAACATAGAAGGTTATATTGGAAACTTTAATATTACACTTTCTGATGGAGAGAGCTTTAAATCAGGTGTAATAATCGTTGCCACTGGTGCAACTGAGTACAAGCCTAAGGTCTATGGTTATAATAAATACGATAAAGTAATAACACAACTCGAACTTGAAGAAATGCTCAGAGAAGGTAGCTTAAATGCAAATAACATAGTCATGATTCAATGCGCAGGTGCTAAAAGATTATTAGGTATTAGGTCTCAGGTGTCAGATGTCGGGGACCTAAAACCTAATACCAATGACCTAACCCCTAATGAAGGTGTAGAGTATTGCTCAAGAATATGCTGTACAGTTGCTGTGAAGAATGCAATATTAATAAAGGAATTAAATCAAGATGCAAATATAACTATCTTGCATAATGATATGGAAGTGTATGGAGTAGGGTATGAGAGTATGTATAGAAAAGCGCAGGAGGTTGGAATAAATTTTAAGAAATTCTCCCCAGAAAATCCTCCTTTTGTTGAGAAAAAAGGAGAAAAGCTAAAGGTTAGATTTTATCACGAACTTTTAGGAATTGAAAGAGAGTACTTAGTAGATCTAGTGGTTCTCTCCACTCCTCTTATCCCAACACCAGATGCAGAAAACTTAGCCAAGCTTTTAAAAGTACCTCTTGGTCAGGACAGATTTTATTATGAAGCACATGTAAAATTGAGACCTGTGGATTTTGCCACGGATGGTATATTTTTGTGCGGTACTGCCCACGCACCTGCTGATATAAAAGAAAGTATAACCCAAGCTTATGCTGCTGCTTCTAGAGCTACCATCCCTCTTGATAGGGGTTATGTGCTTGCAGAAGCTATAACTTCAGAAGTAAATCCTGAGAAATGCATTGGATGCGGTACTTGTGTTGAAGTTTGTCCCTTCCAAAGTATAATTTTAAATGAAGAAGAAGTTAAGACCGAGGAAGTAGCATATATTACGAAAAAGGCAAGTATAAATCCAGCAATGTGTAAAGGATGCGGTTCTTGTGCAGCAGCTTGTCCAGTAGGTGCCATAAATGCAAAACACTTTACTTCTCCACAAATACTTGCTACAATTAAAGCATTTGGGGGTGGTATAGAGGTTCACGCATGATTATGTCAATTTAAATAGGTGTATGGTGTAAGGTATAA
>DTXE01000437.1 GCA_012962595.1 Syntrophaceae bacterium
CAACGACATACGTTACATTATACAATAATTCTCGGGTCTCAGTGCGCATGTGCTTCACCACGTTATAGGCCTTTTTGGTAATGAGAGAAGGGAGTTTTACATGATACATTCTATCCAGTGGATCTTCAACAAACTCAGGTACACGATCAGAGAGCTTAATCGATCCATCTACGAAAAACCTATAATAGAAACTATCTATATGCCACCTCTCCCAGAAGAACTTATGGAACGACTTTAGGGTCAGATATTTCTCCAACACGCCCTTAGGATCCAGCTTACGCGATATGTAAAGTAAATAGGCTGGCACGGCACCTATAAGCACACAAATCACCGATAAAAGAGGAACCAGTACATGCGTGGGATTGTGCTGGGCATGTTCCACCGGTAGATGAAGTTTCTCTACCAGGCTGTATTCGAACCCCTTTTCTAATAGGTGCTCTGCGCGTGGACCCAATAGACCAACTACAATAATCATGATAGCCAAAACACCGCACGAAACCCACATGGTAGAGTGAGGTTCGCCGAGATGCGCACCTTTCTGCTTTAGATGTTTTATATTTTCACTCTCCGGTCCATGAAAAACCATTCCTATGAAGCGTATGGTATAAAATGAAGTTATGGCTACAGTAATTAAAGCCATTATAAATAATGGGCGATTGGCTGCTAGAGATGAAATAAGAACGGCATCTTTGCTCCAAAATCCTGGCAGGGGAGGGAGACCAATCAAAGATAGAGCAGCAATTGTCATAAAAATCCAGGTATATGGCGTGTACTTTTTGAGGGAACCCATATCCTGCATATAGATGGAGTGGGCAGTATGAATGACTGAGCCAGCACAAAGGAAGAGGCAGGCCTTAAACAAAGCATGACTTACCAGGTGGAATACTCCTGATGTATAGCCTCCTACCAAGATAAACGGACTGAATCCCGCCACTCCTAACCCAAGCATCATATAGCCTATCTGGCTAACTGTGGAATATGCTAAGGCCTTTTTCAGCTCCAGGGAAACCATACCCTGAGTAGCTGCCAAAAAGGCGGTAACTACGCCTACCCAGGCTGTTAATATGAAGAATAAAGAGGCTTCGTTGCATCCGGCTACCCAATAGCCATAGTAAAATATGGGTATAAACCTGGCAACCAAATAAACCCCACTTTTAACCATTGTTGCTGCATGAATCAGGGCTGAAACTGGTCCAGGGCCTGCCATAGCTTCCGGAAGCCATTCATGGAGTGGAAATTGGGCGGATTTACCAATAGGACCTGCAAGAAGGAGAAAGCTTATCAGTAAAATCATCCCTGGGGACCTGGCCATTTCCGGTATCCATATTGGTGAGGTCGCATAGAGTTCCAAGATGTTTAAGGTTCGAGCATAGAAAAACACTATTAGAATTCCACCCAACATGAGAAGATCACCCACTCCCGTCATGACCAGTGCCTTTAAGCCTGCATGGGAAGGTGTGATGTATTTGGTAGGAGGAGGGCCACCTATCCAGTATTTCTGCTCGTCCTTATAGTAAAAACCTATCAATCCGTAGCTGCATAAGCCTACCAGTTTCCATCCCACGAACATAAATAACAGGTTATTAGATAGAACCAGGAGGAGCATACTTCCAATGAAAAAATTCATCCACATCCAAAATCTTGTTATGGAAGGATCCCCTTTCATGTATCCTATGCAGTACACCATTATTATAAAGCTTATAACTGCAACTACATTTGCCACAACTATGCTTAAAGGATCTACCAAAACACCAAAACTCACCTCTATAGGAAAGGTAAGCCATACAACAACACTCTCGATTGGCAACTCAGAATGATGGAATAAATAGGGTAGAAGTTTCACAGCGGAAAAGGCTGCGAGGAAAGAGAAGAATACCGCCCCATAATCTCTGAGCTTAGGATGGATTCTATCCAGAATAGGTGTTAAGGCCGCACCGACTAAAGGGGAGAATACGCATACCCAGGCATACAGAATATTCAATTCATCCACCTCATATCTCAAAAGCTTGCCGGAATGGCAAACTGAAGTACAGTGGATATGATCTTTCCATTAAAGATACCCAATAGCAGTATCCCTGAAGCCATAACCAGTATGGGAATAAGCATACTTAAGGGAACCTCATCCATGACAACCCCCTCACGGGTCCCTCCATTATGGGCGTAATCTGGCTTAGGGGGCTCAAAGTATGCATGCCTTATAACATTGATGAAATAAACAACATTAAGCATGCTGCTTAGAAGTATGAATCCTACAAAAACCCACTGCTTGGCATCGATTGACCCTAAGATTAAGTACAACTTACTGAAAAAGCCACAGGTAGGTGGTATTCCTATCATAGAAAAGGCAGCTATAGTGAAGGCAGCCATGGTATAAGGCATCTTTCTATATAAGTCTTTAAATTGATAGATATCTCTCATCCCCATCTTATACACTATTGCCCCTGCCACCAAGAACAGACACCCTTTCATAAAGGCATGGTTGAGGATATGGAGAAGCCCGCCGGTAAGACCCATTCGGTTGGCCAACCCTACACCCAAGACTATATAACCTATCTGGGCCACAGAAGAATAGGCCAGCATCCGCTTCAGATCAGATTGCATAATGGCAAATATGGAACCCATAATCATGGCAACAGCACCCATCCAGCTGAGTATGGTGGTTATCGGTATCAACTCTATGGAGAAATGAGGCTTAAATACAGTAAACATAATCCTTACCATGACATAGGCCCCTACCTTGGTCATCAGGGCGGCAACAAGGGCACTTACTGCTGATGGGGCATGGGTATAGGCATCTGGAAGCCATGCATGCAATGGAAAAAGTGCCATCTTTATAGCCACTCCTACCAGAATAAATACAAACCCCACTAATACTGCCTTTGATTGATATAGGTTAGGCAATAACTGGGATAAATCCATCATATTGAGTGAACCGGTTACTATATATAGATAGCCCGTCCCTAGTAAATACCAACAGGCACCTATAGCGCCCAGGATCACATAGCGAAAGCTTGCAAACACAGCGCCCTTTTCCCCCATAGCTATAAGGGCATAGGCAGCTAAAGATGCAATCTCTAATAATACGTAGAGATTAAACATATCCCCTGTGATTGTTATACCTAATAGCCCTGTTATCAGTAAAACGAAGACCGTCCAAAACTGGGGGATCTTTTCAGGTAGTTCCTGTTCAACGCTCCTCTTTGAATAGATGGCTACAACAAGGCTAACAAATGACACTATGACCAGCATAAAGGCATTGAGATGGTCCACCAGGTATTCAATGCCCCAAGGGGGTTCCCAGCCTCCTAACCAGTAATGTATGGTCCCATGTTTTAGGACGGTATTAAGGATACCAATGGATGAGATTACACAAACAGAGAGGGCCAAAATGGCCAGGGGAAAACAGAGCCTTTTACTCCACCAACCAACTACATAAATAATAAAAGATAATATGACAGGAAAGACTACTATTATAGCAGGAAATTGCTGGGTCATCTTTTCAATTGCTCCAGTATCTCATCCTCTTCCAGTGTCTTATACCTTCTATAAATCTTTATTAACAGGGCAAGGGCTACTCCGGTAGTGCTTACTGCTACCACTATAGCTGTAAGCATAAGCACATGTGGTAAAGGATTTACATAA
>DTXE01000438.1 GCA_012962595.1 Syntrophaceae bacterium
ATATCTTAGAAGTAGGTAATGTATATCCAGAATAGAGATTACAGTAGGCGTAAAGTAATGAAGACCATTAAAACATCTAATTTAGCCGGCCAAACCCACCTGAAAAAGGATGTTCATAGGTATTAACTACCTTCCGATAGAATAGCTGATAAAATAGGTCTTCAAAAAATCCCATGAGAGGTTTTGAAGATATAGTAAGGTTATAAAATATCCTTTTAGTGATATTTTTAAGTGAGTAGAATTCTTGGAAGGTTTTCCAGAAGCTGTCATATAACTCCTTAACAGTCAGGTTCTTGGGTTGGTGGACTATGTGGTTTAAGTCATACATGGACCAGTTTTGGTGCAAGAGCCTGCCCTCATCCTTTAATCGTTCAAATAACTTGGTACCAGGCAGAGGAGTTAGGATGGTAAAGGTTGCCAGCCCCACCTTGTGCTTCATAAGGAATTCCAGTGTGTATCTAAACTGCTCCAAGGTATCATGGTCAAAGCCAAAAATGATACTTGCATAGGGGATGATTCCAGCCTTTCTAAGTCTGGCGAACAATTCCCCATATTGTTCAGGTTTGTTAAAACCTTTGTGGATAGATTGTAGACTCTCTTTATTTATGGATTCAATACCCATCAACAAACAATCACAACCTGCCTTAGCTGCCAGATCAATTAGGTCAGGATTTTTCAAAACAGTGGTGCTTATTTGTGATAACCACCTGATCTTCTTAGGTATCAGTGCCTTAAACAGCTCTCGGCTGTAATCAATGTTGCCTGCAATGTTATCATCCACAAAGAAGTAGTATTGGGCACTTATAGCATCTATTTCCTTTAATACATTGGCAATGGGTTTGACCCGGTAAGTTCTGCCAAAATACTTGGAAACAGAACAAAAGTCGCAGGCATATGGGCAACCCCGGGTGGTAAAGATGGGCATTATGGGTAGTCGATAGCCAATAGGTTTGGGATATATCTTCATGTTGAAGCTATCAAATCTTGGAATTACTAGTTTTTGGAGGTCTGGAAAGGAGGGGCCTTGATACAATTCCTTATAGTTGTTGTTCTCGAAGTCACACAGTATCTCCTCCCAGATATCTTCTATTTCTCCAATGATCACTGAATCCGCATGCTGTTTTACTTCTTGGGGTAAAATAGTGGCGTGTATACCTCCCATAATGACCCTTGCACCTTTACTGCGAAAACGGTGTGCAATTTGGTAAGCTCGTTCGATCTGTGAAGTCATGGAGGTTATTCCCACCAGGTCATAGTGGATTGAATAGTCTATTTCCTCTGCCAAATCGTTGACTACCATAACTTCATGGTAGCTTGGCGTTAAGCCGCTTGCAATTGCAAGTGACAGAGGAGGAAGAAATGCCTTTTTATATTTGACAGGCTTTCCATCGTCACCCAGCTTAGTTGGATATACCAGCAGTATTCGCATAACCGCCTTTCTCAGTGAGTTTAGCCTCTAAGCCCTTCTCTAAATATCTTTCCTGTCCCAGTTTTGGGTAAGGCATCCATAATTACAAACTGTTGGGGTATCTTGTAGGTTGCTAGGTATTTTTGGCAGAACTTCCTTAGGTCTTGTTCGGTTATATAGGCACCTGGTACAGGAACAATTGCCGCCTTGATCACAGTCCCTCGAAGGGAATCCGGTATCCCCACTACTGCGGCTTCTGCTATATCAGGATGCCGGTAGAGAACAGTTTCTATCTCTGCTGGAAAGACATTGAGCCCACCTACAATAATCATGTCGTCCTTTCGCCCCACGTGGTAGTAAAAGCCATCCTTATCTACCTTACCCATATCGCCTGTATAGAGCCATCCATCACGAATAACCTTAGCGGTCAAATCCGGTCTCTTATGATATCCTTTCATAACCTGAGGCCCGCGAACTATGATTTCTCCCACAGCCCCTTGTGGTACCTCATTACCTTGGTCATCCACAATTTTAATCTCTATTCGTGGCACCGCCTTACCTATACTTCCCATCTTCTCCTTAAGTTTGTGTATATCTGGAAGGGTGATTAAAGGTGAGGCTTCAGTGAGCCCGTATCCCTGTACCACCATAACCCCAGGAAACACCCTCTCAAAAGTCTGCATTAAAGAGACAGGAACAGTCATCCCCATCATGGCTATGAGTTTTAAGCTGGTAATATCATGTTTTTTGCGATCTTTGGCTTGCACCAGCATGGAGAATATAGGTGGGACTGCCCAAAACCAATTTACCTTATAACGCTCAATGGTGGAAAGCAGTATATCTGGTCTGATTCGGTCCACAATAACTGTTGACAATCCATTGGTTAAAAGCATATTGCAACAGAGGGGTCCGGATAGGTGGCTCATGGGTAAAGGCATCAGGGTTACATAGCCAGGTGGGATATGTAGGATACTATTGATACCCTCTGGGAAGTAATCTAGGTGATGGTAGCATAGAACCACACCCTTGGGCTGCCCTGTACTTCCTGAGGTATAAAGATAAAGGCACTCATCTTGAGGATTGACCATGGCTATAATTTCTTTATCCGAGGGAAAACTTAATCCTTCCTCAAATGCCAAATAGCCAGAAGGTACTTTCTGTCCTGTTACTATTATATATTTCAGGTACGTAATTTCTTTAAGGAATGGCCTGACAAATTGGAGGACATTATGATATACTATCAAGGCCTTAGGTTCTGATTCAAGCAGGATATCTTTGAGCTCCTTTCCCCTGAGACGGATATCTAAAGGAACGGCAATTCCACCCATACGCATGGTGGCATAGTAGGCCAGGGCAAAGTAATCGGAGTTGGGTAGGAAAAGGGCCACCGAATCGCCTCTCTCAAGCCCTAAGCTTATAAAGAAATTGGCCAAACGGTTGGTTGTCTGGTCAAGGCCCTCAAAGGTATAACTTCGTTCCTTGAAATGTATGGCAGTTTGCAAAGGCCATTTTGCCGCTGCCTCTTTGAGTGCCAGACCTATATTCATAGAACCTATCCTCTCCCTGTGATATTGCTTATTTTCA
>DTXE01000439.1 GCA_012962595.1 Syntrophaceae bacterium
GTCTAGCTGGCAGGGAGTGAGTTTGGGCACCTGGGAGTATTCACCCCTTGCCTGGAGCGTAGATAGTTTTGCAGGATACCATTACTATGACCGGTATTTGTATGCGCTTGACTGGTGCGGTTGGCAATGGGGCATCATAGGTGCAACCACATCTCCTTTTGCATCCCCCAACTCACCAGTGGAAATTACCTTTGTGGGTGAGGCATACCCTTATTATTACATCACATGGTGGGGTGATCTTTACGGAAGTTATGCGGATGGAAGTGTGATCCCTCTCGATACCGGTGGCTGGCCTGCTGGGTTTATAGGTGGAAGGACAGACCCCTGGGGCAATATGGAGGGGATGCTGGTAAGTCTATACATAGATTCTACTGGAAATGCCGGCTACCTGAAGGGGGATTTCATGGGGAACTACTACCATAGCATAAACATGTTTGAGGCCGCGGGCACTATTATTGCCACACAAAAGGCCCTAGGCTATGACCCTAGTAATTATTTCTGTGACTATAACTTTATAGACGGCTATCTTTATGGCAGTTTCATCCCTGGTGGTGCGATATATAGCAGAGATAGTATATACAACATGGGTTATGGCTACCTATGTAGCTACACCGCCTGGCTCGTAAATAATGTTGATGAACCTTGGGGGATCTTTAACATAGAGCTGGGCGGCCACTATGATTACCCATCCGATAGCTGGACACTCATCCTCGGTGGGAATTATTGGAGGGACTTGGAATGGCTTGAATACTGGTTTGCCCATGTAGAAGGCACCCAGTGGTCAGACCAGAGGATAGCCGGTACACTTTCAGGCAGATACCTGACCTATACCGTTCTGGGCACCATGGAGGGCAATGTCCTTGGCAGTTACGATACCTACTATTCTGGTACCTGGGAGGCCATAGCCCTGGGTACTTTCGAAGAAACCCCCCTTGCCTTTAGTGGAGAGATATATTATGCCGACGATTGGCCTGAAGGTCCCTATTATGGCATTTATGCCGATAATGGTGGTTACTTTGACACATGGGATGATGTTTGGTCCCTGGCCGGAGGTGTAACATCCCCATGGACATGGGATGGCAACAATTGGCAGACACAGACCGTAGATGTGGTTTATATGGGTGAATATTATTGTGGTGATGACGGCCCCAACCTCCCATACATCTGGAACGATGTTATCTATAGCTGGAATGACTATGACTGGACATACACAACCTTTGATGTCGGTTCATTCTATGGCTTTATCGGTGGTGTGTGGAGGGATAAGGCAATTGATGCAAGGGTTGTCAGCCTCTATATGGACCCAGGAGGAAATATTGGTTATATGACGGGGAGCCTGGAAGGGACATATTATCCTGAGTTTTATGATTATTATGAAGGTCTGTTTGAGGCAGAGGGTACATGGACCCCGACCCAGATGGCATTAGCCGCAGATGTGGGAATTGACCCGGTGGACTTCTACCATGAAGTTCAAACTGATCCAAACATGACCGCCACGGTCTATGGCACCTTCGGTGATGGAAACGGGTATATATCTGGAAAGCAGTTTTACTCCTATGACGGGATAGAGTATATACCAGTAGGCTGGACCCGATACATAGACGGCCAGAACTGGGGCATATATGACATTATCCTGGATGGCTATGGTAGCAGCTACCATAATCCAAATATTGACACAGCCTGGTCAGCAAAGATAGGCGGAGGTGCTAATTTTGGAACCTATTCTGATGGCCTTTCTTATTACCCTGACTATGGTTACTGGCTTGCGGATATAACAGCCAGCACATGGGATGAGGGTAAACTATCAGGGAGCCTGAAAGGAAGGTTCTTGGCCTATACTAAAATGGGTAATATCACAGGCGATGTCCTGGGTTATTATGATGATGCAAGAAACTGGGCAGCAGTAAGTCTGGGCACCTATGATGGAACACCGCTTTCCTTCGTGAGTAGCATTCATACTCTGCTACGGTACTACGATGGCGCCGCCTTTGTGAATGATGGTGGGTTCTCCGGTCTTATGGGTGGCACTCAGTCACTGTGGACTGCTACCCAGGAAAGCCCTGCTTTGGCCCTGGCCATGGGGGATTATTCTCCAGGTGGGCCTTGCACATGGAGAGCAGTGGTATACAGTCACAACTACAAAGACGGTACCTACACCACCTATGATGATGGGGCCTGTTATGGCGGTCTTGCCGGGATACATTTAGATAATACCCTTGAGGGAAGATTTGGTGCACTGTACATCGCCCCTGATCCTGAAGGGGATGGTACTTATCCTGCAGGCTATCTAATGGGAAGCCTCAGTGGGACCACCTATCCAGATATAGGGATGTTTGAGATGGGAGGGAGTATATATCCTGTTCAGATGACCGATAGCTGTACCACTTCACCCTTTGAATTACAGCTCGATTTTGAAGCTTCACCCCTTGACTATCGATATCTAACATTAAACAGCTGGTTGGTATATCCTCTGGTAGATTATAGTGGATTTACCGATCTCTGGGTTGATTCAGCGGTCCAAAGTGGCGGCTCAGTTTTCATTAAGACCGAACCTACATGGGGTAACTGGTTCTTAGAGTTCGCTGGCACCTGTAGCTATACAGAGCCCCTTGAGTCATGGTTCATGACCTTTTCCAGCATTGACTCAATTACAGATTGGACCACCGGCTGGTACAATGAACTACAAATAGAGGGAACCCAATGGTCTAATAATGAACTTGCAGGCAATGCCCAGGGGTACTTTGTGGACTTAGATCAGGTTATGACCGGCATCATGGTGGGTGAGACCCTGGGGACATTTAGTGCCGCTAGCACCACCACCTTCGAGGCCCTTGCTGCCGGGACGTGTATCGAAACAAATACATTCCTTGCAATGCTGGGCACCCAAGACGGCAGAGCCAAACTTGAGGCCCTCAACATCCCGGTTACGGAGGTTTATGCGGGAACACTTACAGGTGCAGGGACCTTCGCTGCAGGTGGAAGCCTCTCAGGTTTCATGAATCTGCAGCTCCTGGGGCATAGCGATGCCTCCCTTTCCGGACTCTTGGCAGCCACCTTGAGTGGATCTTACACTGGGACTACAGGCAACAGCTGGAGCCTAACATTAGCAAATAGCGATGCCAACGCCACTATTACCGGAAATCTCTGGAGTGGTGGAAACTGGGCAGGTACCATGACAGGAATAGCCGGTACCGCCAATTTCCGTGGTGCCGTGGCTGGAACCTACAACGGAGGCAGCTGGTCTGGAACCGGTGCAGGAATTTGGAATAAGTAAAACACAGGATACACGATGCAAGATGCAGGATATGATTGGAAATGTTATACGGGACTGAATCTATCTCAAAAGACCTTTTTGATGATTTATATACCAGCTATGAAAAACTGGGTTCGAAACTGTACAACTTTAGAGAATCGGTAATTAAAAAACACAA
>DTXE01000440.1 GCA_012962595.1 Syntrophaceae bacterium
AAAAAGGCTGCCATCACACTTGCAACTACCAACCTTTTCTTCACCTAATCACCCCCTTTCATTTCAATAAGTAAAAATCAACCTAGCCTATATAATCTAAATACACCCGCCCTGTCAAGGGGAAAATTGATTGACACCTGTTAGTGAATATGCCAGATTTGAATTAATGCATAAGGTCAAGGAGGCCAGGATGAAACCAAGTCTAATAGAGGCATTACAAAATATTACCACCGGTATTTACATCCTAACCACAGGAAAAGGGCATGAAACCCACGGAATGATAGTCTCCTGGGTTTCTCAGATCTCCTTTGATCCTCCCCTGATTATGGTGGCCATAAGGAAGAATAGGCCCACCCATGCTATGATTACTAGAAACAAAAATTTTGCCCTGAGTATTTTAAAGAAAGAGCAAAAAGACCTCGTAGGTCAATTCAAGCTTGCGGATACTAGGAATAGATTCAAAGGACTTAAGTGTGTGGTAGCCAAAACCGGTGTGCACATCATAGGGGAGGCTCTGGCCTATATTGACTGTGAGCTGTATCAAACTATAGATGTAGATGATCATACTCTATTTATTGGACGGATGGTAGATGGTGATGTTCTTAATAAAGGCTATCCCTTATCTGTCCAGGAATATGGCAAGATATACTTGGGATATGCTTAAACTAAGATAAACCCCGTTAGAATGTATTCTAATGGGGCAAAAGAGGTTATACAAATTCGGCCTGGCATGATGCAATTGGCAGGTTAGGGGAAGAGGTGAAGCAACCTGTGGAGCATCATGCCAGACGTATTGTTTAAGTGCAAATAATGTGCCAAAATAAGCCAATTTTTTATGATCCATATGCCTTGTAAATTCAGCATGTTATACCAAACTAACCACTCTTAACATTTGCCATAAAACGGCCCCTTTGCAGTCTGGTGCAAAACAAGTATTGCAATAATGCAATTTCTGTGTCGATAGCATAGGAATTGCCTTTTTAGATACATATTACCCCATGTTTTACCACAGACACAGTTTTGGATTGGAATAGTAAAAGATGCTGTTTATAATTGATAGAGCAAAGTTAATCTGCAAAAAGGAAGTAACTTCACTGAGAAATCAGTCTCAAAATGTAACATTACAAGACTTGAACTTCCCATTTAATTACCTAACATTGGTGATCAGCTGCGTTGACTGGTTAGGGAGACAAGCCAAAGTGTTTCTTGAATAGTTCCTCTGATAATTTGGCCCCTTCTTCGCTCAAAGCTACTGACTTTGCCTTAGTTTTGGGATTACCAATGTATAACTGGCCTTGGATTGTGCTTCATGAAGACATACCAATATATCAATAAGTTAACTGCTATAACAAAGGCTCCTAAGACCACCTGTATTTCACGTGTAAGACCAGCGGGGTAAAGAATAGGCAGAATATAGTGTTCTACAAACCCGCCCGAGTAGCCTGCCCCTCCACCTTTAACACGCAGCCAATTCTCTAATGGCGTCAGGGGGCAGATCCACCCTGCAAATTCCATCAGGGCAGCCCACAAGGCCACTGGAACATGCAGCCAAATGATTTTCCGCCACCAAATGGATAGGATGCCTCCCAGGACAGCGAATAGTATGAAGGCAAAGTGAAACACCACAATGATGTCGGCAAGGAAACGAGACGACATTTATCTCACACACTGCCTAATAGCCATACGGGTTTAGGGCTAATTAGCACACAACATACAACCAGGATGGTGAAATGGTCAAGCGAAAATTGTGGTGAAACCCTCATGGCCCTCGGGCCACAA
>DTXE01000441.1 GCA_012962595.1 Syntrophaceae bacterium
AAATGAATAATGTAGCTCTGACCCCTAGCCATTCCCCCCTGACCCCTAGCCATTCCCCCAGAGAGACACCAAGCCCATCAGTAGAAACAAAATACAGATTTCTGGTATCTTCATAAACCCGATCATCCCTTTAGACTCCTGGATTTTCTGCCATAAGGGCCTTATCAAAATTCAATCAAGTCAGCCCATAAGAATATCTGTTTGCAGCTCTTTACCTCTTCTGGCGTCATGATATGCCTAGAAAGTATAGGTGCTACTGCCTTGCCAATATTTTCTGCCTTGGAAAGACCTGTGGGATTATATGGCAAGAGAGAACATTTAGTTACCCCTAGACCCTGAAGCAGTTCGGATATAGCCTGTAAATTCTGGGTAGTGGCAGTTATGCCTGGGATAAGTGGGATTCGGGGAATAACATCTTTTGGCCTTTCTTCGAGAAGCCTGGCAAGGTTTTTTAGGATCAGATGATTTTCCTGGCCGGTATACTTTAGATGCCCTTTTGAATCTGCCAGTTTGACGTCAAACATAATCAGGTCAGCCCAGTTCAGAACCTTTGCCTCAAACTCAGACCACTCAAAGAACCCATTTGTTTGAATGGCAGTATGAATCCCCCACATTTTCAATTCTTGGAGGAGAGAAGAGATGTACCCCATATGGAATGTTGGCTCCCCTCCCGAAAGTGTAACCCCACCCCCAGAAACCTCATAGAATACCTTGTCTCTAAGGAGAATGGGGATGAGTTCTTCTATAGGGTAAAAATGCCCTATTTTCCTTAAACCCATACCGGGGCATACCTCCAGGCAATCTCCACACCTGTCACATTTTCCCCGATCAATTTTTAAGGGGTTATCTATCTGGATGGCCCCGGTCTTGCATACCTTGACACAATCACCGCACTCTATACAATCACCGGAATAAAATCCAATTTCATATGAAGGATCGATGGATTCAGGATTCTGACACCAGATACACCTTAAGTTGCAGCCTTTAAAAAAAAACCGTGGTGCGGATGCCTGGGCCATCCTCTAAGGCATGCCTTTTTATATCAAAGATGAGGGGCTTGGTCATGCTCCATTAAGGCAAATTACCGGTAAGCTCAAGCTGGAGATGATTGGCCATAAAGCCAAATTTATACATGTAATTCAGATTGCCATTTATAGTTACCTCGTTATTTAGGAGACCCCTCAAGATGTCCCTGTCCTTGAAAAGCAGAAAGTTCATCAAGGCCCTTCCGTCTTTAAAAATCACGGTCACATCCACATCATGAGACAGTATCTCTTTCACATCCATTTTTCCATTGTGGAATTCAACCAAAACGGTGACGCCCCCATCCCTGCTTTTAAACTGGTAACGCCCCTTAAAATTCTCGATATTTCTCCTATACGAGGGATCTAACATAAATTTAAACTTCATGAGCAAAAGAAGTATTTCTAAAAAGGTCTCCGCCGTCTCATCCTCAAGACACTTCAAAAACCTCTCTCCCATTGCTTCCAGGCCCACCCGGCCGAGTAACTTTTCGATTTCAAACATCTTTTACCTCCCCATTCTGAGCAAAGAAGTCTTCATTTATTGACTTTATTTAAAACGGCTCCTCTTTGATTTGGCTGATATCCCTCAAAATTATTTCAGGTTTTTGATGATAAAGTTTAACCTCTCCCTCAATAAAGATAAAGTTCTGCTTCATAATACCATTGGGAAGGTCTGTATAGTCTACAAGATGTCTTACCTTCAGATAATTGACAATACGATCGTGGTTAGGATTATTTTCAAACACGTAGAGATTAAAATATCTTTGCCTTTTGACCTTCATTTCAATAACAGTGCCTGGACCTACCTCTCTGATGTCTCCTACTTCCCCAAAAACTTGCCGCTCCTCCTGATTTTTTGCTGCCTCCATGGCTTCTTCATAATCCAAGCCGTCGGGAAGATAAATGAGCCGATTATTTCGGCGTTTTTCGCCTCTTCCCATTTCAATATGCCTAGCCCTTACTTCCCACCATATCTTAAGAAGATGATAGGGCCTGGTGGCATCCCCTGCATGCGTGGCATCATCCCATATCCCCAAACCATCTCTCATGGCCTGCCTCTCAGCCTCTACAAATGCCTCATGATATCCCCTTGAATATCCGTATTTTTGGAAATAGGGGCTATATCCCTTCCGCACACATTCCAGATTGTAGTTCTCTCCGCCTGCGGTAACATAAGTTAGAGGGCGATCAAAAAAACCGGTGATGGCATAATCAGCTTCATATTCAAGCTGGACCTTGTTTCCCCTGTCAGCCAACCAATTCCTTGCCCAGTCTGTGGTTTTTTTACCAAAAATAGTGACAGGTTTAAGGGGCTTGCTATTTTTGGTTTCCTCTGTATCGATACAGGGGAGGCGGAGATTTATTGTCTTACCTTCCCAGGGAACTTTAAATGTATCACCATCGATCACCTCAAGGATTTCAAAAGTTTCCCATAGCTTAAGTCCCATAAACCTTCTCCCCTTTTAATAGAATGCTTAAACATCGAGGGGTGTAAAGTACGTTGTTTTGTTATCCAAAATGGGGCGTCATTACTCAATTGATGACAATCTAACTTCCTTGCTTTCTTTCTATAGCTAAAATCCAAACTGTTTGGTGGGGACATATTCTTTCTTAAGAAGTGTCCACCAGTCCCTGGCCATTCCGCGCAAAACATACTCGTATGGCAGCCAACCATAGCCACCATCCCCCCATCCTGTACCCCAGGAATTTCTGATCAAAAGCGCTCCGGTTGTCTCTTTTCCACATATGGCATTCTTGATTGTCACTGCATCATCATATCCCACGGCTACAACGGCATGACCACCCAATACCCTTTCACCTGGACATGGAAATGGTATCTTTCCAGTAGTTCTTGCCTGTGTTATTGAGCTAAAGACTGTAAATCCGAACATTGAAGGTAACTTAGCTGCCAAATAGGCCTTAACCCTCTGGAGAAGGGTTGCCACCGGGGTCACTGGGGGATCAAGCCTATAGTAGTTTATAGCCTGATAATTCTGGGCAAAGGCGTAACAGAAGGAAGGAGGTTCCTTGTCGAAGTCTGCTATAACATAGGGCCAGTATTTTTCAGGAGGAACCCCAAAGAGTACCATGGCGCCCATGGTAGAGCGTATAAAGGCCCCTGTATCCCCTGTCCAGCCTAAGAGATTTCGGGTCACTTTATAGAGAAAGAGTTTGGATGCATCGATGTGAGTTCCGAAGGCTTTTCTTTCATAATATTCTATCAGTCCCACTCCAGCCTGCGCAGTACATGATCCCAGTGAGCCTTGATTCTCAATCTCTGAACACCATGGCCTCAGGTCTACAGAAGGTGGTAGGCTTACCCTCTCTGGTTCCCCCAGCCTCATTTCCTGAAGCATAGACTTAATCTTTTCATGCTCCGGTGAGTAATCCCTATAATCAGGGAGATCAGGTAACCATCCCATTCCTAACTTTTCACTGATCTCTGCCATGATTTTTACCTCCTTTCTTTAGTTTGTCTGGTGAGACATTCATGACCTTCAGTCACAAACAAATATGAAAATGGAATATAGGCAGGGATTGAAATTCAAAATACCAAATCCCAAATTCCAAATCCCAAATTCCAAAC
>DTXE01000442.1 GCA_012962595.1 Syntrophaceae bacterium
GGTGATTTGCCTTATGAGGTCATCTGGCAAGATAAAAGGCCCATCGAATATGGTTCAGGATTTACTAAGCTAAGGAAGGTTATCGAATCGAGGATATCTGATAGGAAATTTAAAGAAAAGAAGAAGGGCTATGGTGTGAGATTTATAAATAAAGAGCACCTTTTCTACTTTGAGGTATATAGGAGCATATTTGGAGATATACCGCCGCCTATGGGAAACGAAAAGAAATGTCCTGGTTGCGGTGCAGGGATGAATAAGGATGCTCTCCATTGCAGGGTTTGCGGTAATAATACCTGAAAGAATGAGCATATTTTTATTTTCCTATCTCTTTGATCTAATTTTTGGAGACCCTGAGGGTTTCCCTCATCCTATAAGAGCAATGGGGAAGTTAATCCTATTTTTTGAGAAGAGATTAAGGGGGAAGGGAACTGAGATAGAAGAACGACTGAAAGGCCTCCTTCTGGCTATTTTGGTAATTGGAGTGACTTCAGGTTCCGTCTACACTTTACTCTATTTTGCTAAAACACTGAGCCCATCACTTTATTGGGTAGTTGCAGTCTATTTGGGCTATACCGCTCTATCCCTCAAAGACCTGAGGGATAAGGCAAAGGCAGTAGTTTATGCCTTGGAGAGGAAAGATCTAAGTGAGGCAAGGAAGAGTTTGTCTAGGATTGTGGGACGGGATACTGAAAGATTTAATAAAGAAGATATAACCAGGGCTACTGTAGAGAGTATTGCTGAAAATACTAACGATGGCATCATCGCCCCCCTTTTTTATTTGATTTTGGGAGGTCCCACATTAGCCTTTGCCTATAAGGCAATAAATACCCTTGATTCTATGGTGGGATATAAGAATGAAACATACCTCCATTTTGGCTGGGCCTCGGCAAGGCTGGATGATCTAGCCAATTTTATACCAGCTCGTATATCGGGATTTTTAATCTCCCTTGCCTCTTTAATCACAGGAAAGGGACTTAAAGAGCCCTTGGAGATTATGCTTCAACATGGAAGGAAACACCCTTCTCCCAATAGCGGCCTCTCAGAGGCAGCCATGGCTGGAGCCTTGGGGATAAAATTGGGTGGCCCTGCTTCTTACCAAGGGAAGGTTCTCTATAAACCCTATTTGGGCAGGAGACAGCGAGAGATAGAAATCCCTCTCATAGATGAGGCTCTAAGAATCACCATGATTGCCTCTGTTTTAATGGTTTCCATGGGTATAGCGGTGAGATGGATAGGTTAAGGTTTACCCACGGAGGTAATGTCTATCAAGCTCAGGAAGAATATAGAGGCAAGATTATGGACTTTAGCGCAAATATCAACCCCCTAGGACTTCCGCCACAGGTAAAGAGAGAGGTGTTCAAAGATTTTGCCTCCATCCTTCATTATCCCGATCCAGAGGCAAAGGGCATAAAGAGAAAAATAGCCCAATACTGGGGAATTGAAGAGAAAAACATCCTTATGGGTAATGGTTCGGTGGAATTGATTTACCTTATCATGCTCACCTATAGGCCAAGAAAGGTCTTAATTCCTTCCCCCACCTTTTCCGAATATGAGCGAGCAGTAAAAGAATTTGGGGGTACTCCTCAATTCCTGAGACTTCGGGAAAGGGAAGGATTTAGATTAAATCATGATGGCCTATCTAACATTAGAGAATTTGAGGCCATTTTTATCTGTAACCCTAACAATCCCACAGGGAACCTTCTCTTTGAAAAACCCCAAGAGGTGGAAAACTTGCCGGGAAAACTTATGGTTGTGGATGAAGCCTTTATGGATTTTTTACCCCAGGAAAAGGATTACACCTTAATCTGGAAGGCAGTTAAGAATAAATACCTTATAGTACTGAGGACATTTACAAAAATGTTTGCCCTTCCAGGACTGCGCATCGGCTACCTAGTGGCCCACAAAGAAATTGTTTCAAAACTTAAAGGTCATCAACTTCCTTGGAGTGTGAATAGCCTTGCCCAAATTGCGGCAGAGGCAGTTTTGGAGGCCAAAGAACATATCAGAAAAACAAGGGAATTTATAGAGAAGGAAAGGAAATTTCTCTTCAGGGAATTAGGCAGGGTTAAAGGACTAATGCCTTACCCCTCGGTGACAAATTTTCTTTTAGTAAGTATAGAGAAGAATAATATGACTGCAAGTTCTCTGGCAAAAAAACTTTTAAAATATGGAATCCTCATCCGGGATTGTAGCAACTTTCGTAGTCTTAGCAATAAGTTCATCCGTATAGCGGTGCGAGCCCATGGGGAAAATGTATGTCTGCTTAAACATTTAAAAGGGATATTAGAATGAAGGCATTTGCCAGCTTCAGCGGCGGTAAAGAAAGTGTACTTTCCTGTTATAGGGCAACCAAATTGGGTATCAACATTTCCTATCTGGTGAATATGACATCATGTGATGGGCGATATTGCCGGTCCCATGGAATATCCTGGGAGGTTTTAAGGATTCAGGCAGAAGGTATAGGTATTCCTGTTATCCAAGGTAAAACCACTTGGAGAGATTATGAAGAGAGATTTAAAAGGGTCATCTCTAGGATGGAGAAAGAAGGTATAAGGGCAGGGGTCTTTGGAGACATTGATCTTCAAGAACATAGGTGTTGGGTGGAAAGGGTTTGTAGTGAAGTAGGCATCAAACCCATATTGCCCTTATGGGGCGAAGAACGGGAGCAAATCCTTAAAGAATTTATTAAGGTAGGTTTTAAGGCCATTATAGTGGCTACCAAAGCGGATCTTTTAGGTAAAGAATGGCTGGGACGGCGAATAGATGAAGAATTCTTAAAAGACTTGAAAACCCTGGGCATCGATCTCTGTGGAGAAAGAGGTGAATATCACACCTTTGTTTTTGATGGGCCACTATTCAGGAAACCAATGAAAATAATTACCGGCAAAAGGGTACTTAAGCGTAACCACTGGTTTCTGGAGATTGTCCCTAAAGAGGGTGTTGGATAGAGAGA
>DTXE01000443.1 GCA_012962595.1 Syntrophaceae bacterium
GATTTGGGATTTGGTATTTTGAATTTCAATCCCTGCCTATATTGCATTTTCATTCTTCTTTGTGGCCTGAAGGGCCATGAATGTTTCACATGAAATATTGTAAAGATTGCCCTCCTTGTGCTATATTACCCATGCCTTATTCTGACATGGATTGTATCCTTGCTATTGACATAGGTAAAGGAACCTAGGATATTTTGGATAATTTATATGTAGGTAAAAAGATAAATATGCCTAGGGATCTAGACAAGGTTAAAAAAAGAATAAGAGAGCTAAGGGAGTCCATAAATTATCACAACTATCTGTACTATGTCCTGGATCAACCTGAGATCTCAGATCATGAATATGATCAACTAATGCGGGAGTTAATAGGGCTTGAGGAGAAATATCCCCAGTTTGTTACTCCCGACTCCCCTACACAAAGGGTTGGAGCCCCTCCACTTGAAAAGTTCGAAACCGTAACCCACACCTTACCTATGTTAAGCCTAGAAAATGCCCTTAGTGAAGAAGAGGCTAGGGAGTTTGATGAACGAGTAAAAAGGTTTTTGAAAATGGAGGAGCCCATTGAGTATGTGGTAGAACCTAAGGTTGATGGGGTAGCTATAGAGCTGGTGTATGAGGATGGCAAATTCGCTGTGGGTTCCACCCGAGGTGATGGTTACATAGGTGAAGATGTAACTCAGAATTTGAAGACTATCAGATCTATACCCCTTGTTCTTATTGACAGATTTGAACCTCCACCTTCCAGGCTAGAGGTTAGGGGTGAGGTGTATCTCAGCATCCAAGGATTTAAGGAGTTGAATCAAAGACGAATGAAAGAAGGACTTTCCCTATTTGCAAACCCCAGGAATGCTGCGGCAGGTTCACTCAGACAGTTAGATTCAAAGATAACAGCGGAGAGACCCCTTGACATTTTTTGCTATGGCATAGGTTTATCCGTGGGGAGGACTTTTCAAACACATTGGGAGGTCCTTGGTACGCTTTCTAAATGGGGTTTCAAGATAAACCCCCATATAAAATGTTGTATGGGCATAGATCAGGCTATTGAGTATTGTAAATACATAGCCGAAATTCGTCATGATGTGCCCTATGAGATGGATGGTACAGTTATTAAGGTGAATTCCCTCTTGCTTCAAGATAGACTGGGTGTTAAGACCAGGAGCCCCAGATGGGCAGTGGCTTATAAATTTAAGGCCACCCAGGCCACAACCCGTATCATAGATATTAAAGTTCAGGTGGGAAGAACAGGTGCTTTGACTCCTGTGGCCATTATGGAGCCTGTTAACGTAGGGGGGGTAGAGGTAAGCAGGGCTACCTTACATAATCCGGATGAGATCAAAAAAAAGGACGTAAGGATAGGAGATACAGTGGTTGTCCAGAGGGCGGGCGATGTTATACCTGAAGTGGTCATGCCTATCCCATCAAAAAGGCGGGGTGATGAAAAATTCTTTGAGATGCCCACCACCTGTCCTGTATGTAAGGAACCTGTGGAAAAACCGCCCGGTGAGGTGGTACCTCGATGTCCTAACCCTAGATGTCCTGCCAAGATAAAGGAGTCCATCATCCATTTCGCCTCTAAAGGAGCCATGGATATCGATGGCATGGGTGATAAGTTGGTAAATCAGTTGGTGGATAAAGGCTTGATAAAGAATGTCTCAGATTTATATTATCTTACCTTTGAGCAACTGGCCAATCTAGAGCGTATGGCTGAGAAGTCTGCCCAAAACATTATGGAGGCCATAGAAAGGAGCAAAAAGACCACCTTGGGTAGGTTTTTATATGCTCTGGGAATCCGTCATGTGGGGGAACACATGGCTCAAGTATTGGCAGATAATTTCGGAAGCTTGGAGGCACTTAAGGAGGCAGGAGAAGAGGAGCTTATGGCTATTGAAGAAGTAGGACCAGAGGTTGCCAAAAGCATAGTAGGATTTTTTAAAGATGGGTATAACCTAAACATCATAGACAGGATACTTAAGGCAGGTGTGAACATTGAGGAAAAGAAGGTGGTTATTAAACCTGCACTTTTGGGCAAAACTTTTGTCTTTACTGGACAACTAGAGTCCTTTACCAGAGATGAGGCCAAACGCATGGTTCAGGGATTGGGAGGTTTGGTTGGTTCTTCGGTCAGTCGCAAGACCAATTTCGTAGTGGTAGGTAAAGAACCTGGATCCAAGTTTGAGAAGGCAAAGCGACTTAATGTGAGAATATTAAGCGAAGAAGAATTCAAAAAACTGATAGCCACTTAAGAGCAGAGAGCGTAGTGGTTCTTAGCTCCAAGCTCTTAGCTACACGAGGGAGTTAATTATGTCCATGGTTAGAGCTCATGTCATTATCCACGGGGTGGTTCAGGGTGTCTTCTTTCGAGCCCATACCAGGGATGAGGCTAAGAGATATAACCTTACGGGATGGGTCAGAAATAGAAGAGATGGAGGAGTGGAGGCCATTTTTGAAGGGAGAGAAGATGATGTGAAAAGGGTGCTTGACTGGTGTCATAAGGGGCCACCTTGGGCCCACGTCACCAATGTGCATGTGGATTGGGAAGACTATACCGGCGAATTTAAGGATTTTTCTATTATCTATAGGTGAGCTTTTTCAGTTCTCTGGTACTGATTAAATGATACTCAAAAGGAGGCTCAATATGCTTAAGGAAAAGAAGATAGGGTTCATAGGGGCGGGTAATATGGCAGAGGCCCTTATAAAGGGTGTGGTTAAAAAAGGGATTATAGACCCTAAAAATATCATGGCATCAGATGTAGTTACCCAGCGTTTAGATTATATGAGGGAAACCTATGGTATAAGAGCTATGAAAGACAATATAAAACTGGTTTCGGAAAGTGACATGGTGGTTCTGGCAGTAAAACCTGGAGATGTTTATCACGTCTTAGATGAAATAAAGGGCCACTTAAGCTCAAAAAAACTTCTCATTTCTATAGCTGCCGGGATTGGACTTACCAGCATTGAAAGAAGACTTAAAAAGGGAAGTCGGGTTATACGTGTTATGCCTAATACCCCGGCACTTATATTAGAAGGTGCCAGCGCCCTTTCTAAAGGCACATTTGCTACTGACAGAGATCTGGAAGATGTAGAGGCCTTGTTTAATGCTGTGGGGGAGGTGGCTATAGTAAAAGAACAAATGATGGATGCAGTAACTGGCCTTTCAGGGAGTGGTCCAGCCTATGTATTTATGATTATAGAGGCATTATCAGACGCCGGTGTGAAGATGGGATTAAGCCGTGAGCTTGCTGAGTTCCTCACCCTCCAGACCATAATTGGTGCAGCAAAATTGGTAAAGCAATCTGGGGAGCACCCGGGCAGATTAAAGGACAGGGTGGCTTCTCCGGCTGGGACTACCATCGCCGGTATCCATATACTCGAAAAGGAGAGATTAAGAGGCATTCTCATGGACGCTGTTGAGGCAGCCACCAAGCGCTCCCAAGAGTTGGGTGAGAGTTAGGTGAGAATTCAGAATGGAGAGTTTTACTTGCTTATATCCATGTGTTAATCAAATCCATGTCTATATCTACTGCTCTAGCAGAATGTGTTAGGGCCCCTATAGATATAAGATCCACCCCTGTTTTTGCTATCTCTTCCACATTGTGGAGTGTAATGCCCCCGGATGCCTCAACAATCATCTTTCCATCTATGATCTTTACGGCCTTTCTCATGGTTTCAATATCCATATTGTCTAAGAGTACCGCATCCACTTTGGCATTAAGCGCCTCCTTTACACCTTCTAAGTCCCGAACCTCAACCTCGATTTTTAGGGTGTGAGGTGTACCCTCTCGTGCTTTCCTTATGGCCTCAAAGATACTGCCGCAGGCCACAATATGGTTATCCTTTATGAGAACCCCATCAAATAAACCAAATCGGTGATTAAATCCTCCCCCGGCCTTCACAGCATCCTTTTCTAGCTTTCTTAATACCGGTGTTGTTTTTCTTGTGTCAATAATCTTAACGGGGTATCCCTTGACTCTTTCCACAAACCGATGGGTTAGAGTGGCGATACCTGAAAGTCTCTGCAAAAAATTGAGAGCTACCCTTTCTCCCATGAGAAGATCCATTGCCCTGCCAGTAATCTTAGCAATGACTGTGCTATCTGAAATCATATCTCCATCATTAAATGATTCCTCAAACTGGGTTTCAGGATTCAGGATTTTAAAAACTCTTCTTGCCACAGTTATACCGGCTAGGATAAGATCCTCTTTGGCCCTAATTTCTGCTATGCCCTTAAGTCTAGGGTCAATAAGAGATGAAGTAGTTATATCACCAGTGCCTATATCTTCCTCAAGGGCCCTTCTTATAACCTCATCATATTCTGTCATCTCTTTATCTTCCGTCCGTGCTGGTGATCAAACAACATTTTGGAGGCTCAGTCAATCAAAAATGGGTGGAGGGAAAAGGGGACGGTTCTATTTTTTCTCTCTCTTTTTCTACGACCTTCCTCGGTCGCCCCCTCTTCCTGATGAGTTCTTCTATCTTGTATGCCTTACTTATCTGACACTCCTGTTTAAAAAATACTTGACTCAATTTAGAATAGATGTTATTGGCTTCCACCAAAGTGAAAAATACAAAATATATATTTATTTTATTGCTATTGGTATCCGTTGGTCTTATTTCCACCAACCTTTGTTACAGTTCTGACAATAAAACCAAAATCCCGGATTGGTTAAAGCGCATCGACATTGGTGTTGATGTAGGAACTGGCCAGAAGCCACGCATTTATTTCGAAACCGTCCAACCTTTATATCAACGTGCAAGTAAGCAAAATACTTTCTTCATCCAACCAAGATATTCATTGGAAAGCGGAGACAGTGCCTATAACCTTGGCTTAGGATATAGGAGATTGTTACATAACAATAGTGTGTTATTAGGCATTAACAGTTTCTTTGATTATCAGGATCCCGGTGACCATTATCGCATAGGCTTTGGGATCGAGACTTTTATAAATCAGATAGAGTTTAGAGGAAACAGCTATATCGGGCTTTCCCCCAGAAGAAAAATGTATGAGACTTCAAGCATCATAAGGTATGAAAAGGCAGCAGATGGTCTTGATGCTGAACTAGGTCTGCCCCTTCCCTACCTGAACTGGATAAAAGTTCACGCAGGAGGTTATTGGTATAATTACGAGAACTTTAGCGACAAAGGAGGCTGGAAGATAAGGAGTGAGATAAAACCCTTTAGATTTAGCACCATAAATCTAATAGTATATGATGACAACAAAGGTGATACCGAGGTTAGGGTAGATGCAAGGGTAGCTATTCCATTTGAAGTTTTTTACGGCAAAGACAAATTAAACAGATTAAAGAAACTATGCAACATCGGTTTTTCCAAAAAGGCCTATCCTGAAAAAATCTACCATATTACCAGAACTTTGGACAGAGTTGAAAGAGAGTATAAGATAGAAGTGGAGAAATGGACTGAGTCCAAAATTGGTGGTGTAATCGTAGAAATCAAGAGAGGCAATTAAGGTGATTAAAGGGGGATCAAAGACGAGGATTTTTATAATATTTATTTTTTCTGGAATTATATTATCTACAATATGTCAATATAGCTATGCCCAACCTAATCCTGCTTTCTATGGAGATGCGGGAAGTGAAGTAAGTGGTACTTATACTATAACCATAAAAAAGATAGAGATTTCCCAGGATGGGAGTACTTTTATTACTGTGGGTGAAGGAGATCTGACTTTTAATATAGCTGGGGGAAGTGCTGGAGCTACTATAGGTAATTATGTGACTAATTCTTCAATCCCCCCAGGTACATATACAACAATTAGAATAACCCTCTCAAGAACAATAACCATAAAGGGTAGAAGTGGTAACCAAGGAGGCAATTACTATTATACAACTACCTCTGCGGGTCAGGTGAGTGGCTTTTATAAGGCTGGTTCTGTGGCTGTAGGGTCTTGGCCTCCTGGTGATTATGCCGCTGTTTCATTTCAAGTTCCTTCTGATGCTGAAGGTGAGGCCGGAGAAACATTAGAGATAATTGGAGATGATATGAGAACCACCAAGGATTTTGTCAACCCTATAGTTGTAAAGGCAGGAGAAACCCAGACCATCTCTATTAGTTTTAATACACAACGTATGATTGGGTTTGAAGCAGCTGGCCCAAACTATATTTTCTATCCTATGCCCCCTGAGGAATCAGCTGAATAGAAATTTTGTCCCCTCCTAACATTCCACTCAAAAGACCGCTATCGAGACCATCTATACCTTTTTGCTTTCCTCTCTGGTGAAAACATGCCGCTGCAAAGATACGGTTGGCAAGACGTAGGGGAAATTAGGGACACATCCCATACTGTTCGGCACAAAATTTGCGTCTTCTAAAGTCGCAGAAAAATAAAATTACCTTCATTTTTTACTGACGGTGGACATAAAAAAGGGGACGGCAGGTTGTCCCAAAATGATGGCATGGAATCTGCTGTAATGCTATAATTCCAAAAACCTGAGCAGGTGCATGTCATTCAAGGAATATAATCAA
>DTXE01000444.1 GCA_012962595.1 Syntrophaceae bacterium
ACACCCAGTCCCAGTCCGGCCTTTCGGCTTCCTTTACCCGCCGCTCAGCCACATAGGCCAGCAACCATCCAACATCTTGGACTTGAGGTGGAATTTGAGATTTGGGATTTGGTATTTTGAATTTTAATCCCTGCCTATATTCCATTTTCATATCTCTTTGTGACTGAAGGTCATGAATGTTTCATAATAAGATAAACAAAAAACTGAATATTTTTAACGTGGATAACAGATTGGCATCCCCTATTTCCTCAGACTCTATACCAATTTTAATAATTTAACCTCTTTTGTTACCGTATCAAATAAGCAAAAAGTACCCGGTCCATCCTTGCCCATAACTTCACCAGGATTGAGTAACGTGGTCTGGTGGATTTTCTGAAGGCGATAAGCATGGGTGTGACCACAACAGACTAGATGATATTGGCCTGTATGCGCCAGGGCATAGCCCACCTCCTCATAGTGGGTAAAAGCAATAGCGACCTCTTCAAAATTTAGCTTTCCTATGAAACCATGGGGTTCCATATTTTTGAGTTCGGTAAGACAGAGCTTGGTCAACAGATACTGGTCCCCGTCGTTATTTCCCAAAACCCAATGAACAGGACCCTCAAACTTGGCCAATTCTTTGAGAATGAAAGGGGCCACTAAATCTCCACAATGGATAATCACTTGAGCTTGACGGGATTTTATTATCTCTACAGCTTTGCCCACGTTCCAGATGTTATCATGACTATCACTCATAATAGCAATGACCATAAAATGACCTCCTTTAAATTAAATTCCCTCGAATATACCCATCTTGGGGATAATCAGGACTGAATTTTATATGAATCTTTATTTGGATGGAAGTAAGAAAAAAATAACCAAAGCCTTGACAGAAATGACATCTAATGGCTGAATAGGAATTGGTGGGAAGGGTATTCATTTTATTTTCCAAAAGTGAAGGCTAAGATGAGGAAAAAGGGATCCAAGAGGAGAAAGGTAATGTTCTGTGCAAGGAAGGGAGAGACAGAACGTACTGACTCTGATGATGTGAGCCGCTTGGGCACTATGACCCCAAGGTTAGAAGAGGTTCTTAAAGAACAGAGAAAACTATTTATTAGGAAGTTTGGCAGAGAACCTGGTCCTGATGACCCACTCTTCTTTGACCCTGATGCTGATACCCCTCAATTTATCACTGAACAGACAAGAGGACGGCTTATAGAACAGATGGTTGGGGCTATGAGGAATGCTGGAGTTGATGAGGGGTATATTTATGCCTATATGAAAACAGGTCTGCTTATTGTGGAGGAAAATGTAGACTTGATGAAACCTGAGGAGCTAGAGGAATTTGAAGAGGCTATAAAAGAATATGAAAGACACAAAAATAGAGACCAGTAATTTCAAGGAAGGTGTGCTTTGTGTTATGGAGGGTAGTAAAGGTATCAGGAAGGCAGCAGAACAGGTCTTTGGAAGATGCACCCTTATTCAGAGGTGTCAGTTGCATAAGAGGGAGAATGTGATAAGTTATCTGCCCAAAGGGAGGCAGGATACTGTATAGAGTCCATAATGGTCCTTATAGCC
>DTXE01000445.1 GCA_012962595.1 Syntrophaceae bacterium
AACTTGAGACCATGGTGAAGCGGCTGGCCGAAGTCTCGAACAGTATCAGCAAAATGATCACACCCGCCGTCAGCGCGGGGCATTATTCAGAGAGTGTCCACCAACTGTCGAAGGCAGGTCTCCATGTGTACTTCGCAGCGCAGATCATACTGAGACTCTTGGGACGGGAGATGGAAGAGGGATAATCCCTCTTCCGTCTCTTTGTTTTTGAGGAGTTGGTCTCATGCGTCTCACCCGCGAAGAGAAAGAGAAACGCCTCTGGGGGATGGTCGCCAGCTGGCACCGGCAAGGCTTCTCCCGCACCAGGATGTACGAAGCGCTCAAAGGTACGGAATTGGGGATGCGGAAGAAGGAATTCCTTGCCTTCTCTGCGCGCGTCATAGGTGAAGAACAGAAAGCCGACCGGTATAAGTTCATCCCTGACATCTACAAACCCGAAAAGCGCGATTGGATTAGCCGCCCCTGGGATTTGAAGCAGAAATACCTCCTGGAGTACAAATATCGAGTAATAGACACGGCGACCGGGGAAAAGCGGGAAGTCATGTTATCTGAATATACCACGCGTCTTAGGTCGAAAAAGAAAATGCTCGATGCGGGTACAGCTTCCTTCACGGAAAAGCAGCGATCTGGTGAGTACAGACATGTTGTCCGGGATACTGACACATTGCTTGCCGTGGACTTCGTCGTCGTCGTCTCCGCGAAGGAGAGGTGAAGGTGGGACGCAACTGGCACCTGATGAAAGCAAACAAAAGAACCGAAGTACCGAACCAATGGTTCGTCTTCGACACCGAAACCGTTGAGGAACACCTCCCCGACGGCAGCCGCCGGCACCATCTGCGGCTCGGCGTTGTGCTTTACTACCGGCACATGCCGGGACGTAGGAAAGCAGAACACACATATGCCGTCTTCCACACCCCTGAAGAATTCTGGCACTTCGTTTTCGGGAAGGTATACCGCAAGGCGTCGTTCTACGTTTTTCAGATGAGATTACAGCCATATCAGATGTAAGAGAAAAAAGCCCCTCTACTGAAAACATAGCTGTA
>DTXE01000446.1 GCA_012962595.1 Syntrophaceae bacterium
ATACCAAACATTGTTTGGAATTTGGGATTTGGTATTTGGAATTTTAATCTCTGCCTATATTGCATTTTCATGCTTCCTTGTGGCCCTGGAGGCCATGAGGGTTTCACCTGTAACCTGCACAATTATATTTCTTTGGCTTCCCCTGTTATCAAAATCGATAGGGCTGCCCTCACATGGGAAAAACCATTGCCATCGCCCCAGCGTTTATCATGCTCATAAGGAATATTTGATGGAGCAATTTTTTTATTGTCCTCTGCAAATCCTTGAGGGCACCTGATTCATATTCTATGGTTGTTACAGCACCTGTAGAGCCTGGACAGAAGATCGTGACTAATCCACTTTCTATTGCTGAACGTTCTGAGATTGTAGTAACCTCATTAGTAATATTAATTATGTCACTAAATCCCCCTGTAGTTAATGAAATCGTTTCTGAAAAGGTACTAATAGCCCTCCTAAAGTTAGCCTGTTTGCTTCTATTTCAGGCACCATCAGGCCTAATATCAGTCTGAGGGTCTGATAATTCAGGGGTTTAAAAGCACCTCGATAGGCCACAACAGCTGCACATCCACAGCGGGAACAATCAGCATCATCACCATATGTGCAGGCCTTGGGTTGTCCGTCTGACTTAAAACACCGCACTCTTTTGCTGACCGGACAGGAGGAAAACTTGTTCCACTTTGAGAAGTCACCATTAGTCAGCAACTGACGGGCCATGGCCAGTGTAAAACCGATTTTTTCCCCATATTTTTGACGTAAAGACAAAAGGTGCATCACCAGACGGTCACGCTCGGCAAGGGATATGAGAAACCGTGAATCAATCAACCCTCGACGGGGCGTGTAAAAGGAAAACCCTATTCCCTTGATGGGAAACTTCATCATCTCTTTTACAAAATCATCAATTCTTTCCTGATTCAATCGGGAGATGGTCATGTGGACAATGGGAGGCCTTGGGGCTTCACATAGGTTCTTTATCACCCGATCATACACGCCTTCTCCCCGGATCAAATCATTTACATCCTTGGTACCATCAAGAGATAGGATCCACTGACCATTGTTTAGTTCAGGAAGCCCGTTCGTTCCGTTTGTAAATATCAGTGTCGCGTCGAAGATCTTGGTAGCAGCCCGATACACCTCTGGACGAAGTGTGGGTTCCCCCCCATACAGAATGGCTGCTCTTAGCCCCTTTGATCTGAGGTGTTGCATAAAGTTTATCATTTCTTGATCATTGAGTTCCATGGGGTGATCCTGTTCCCACCAGTAGCAGTGTAGGCATCTGAGATTACACCGATGGGTAATATCAATGGCTACGGAGGTGGCTTGCTTGGTTAACAGCCACTTGCACAGGATAATGAACTTACCGAGGGATAAGTGCATAAATCGAAACCATCAATTCCAAAGCCGAATCATAGACGAAAATAATCATAATTAAAGGGAAAAATCAAGAGAGTCTATAGGCCATTTGAGCTGAATTTCCTATTGAACGAAAGGAAATGATAGTGAAAGCACTCAAAAGAAGAGAAGGGACGGCAGGTTGTCCCAAAATGATGGCATGGAATCTGCTGTAATGCTATAATTCCAAAAACCTGAGCAGGTGCATGTCATTCAAGGAATATAATCAA
>DTXE01000447.1 GCA_012962595.1 Syntrophaceae bacterium
ACAAGTAAAATTATACCAAAGAAAATTTGGAAAAAAGCTATGAAAAATAACATAGATACTAACTACAAAGGAAAAATGAAGGAAATAGAGAAGGGAAGGCAGGCCTATGTGGTCTATCCATTAATAGAAGAGTCAGAAAGGCTTGATTTGAAGAATGCAACAGATATATGTGAGGAGTTAAAGAGGATATTTCCTCACTTCAATATCCAACTTCTTCACGGAAGAATGAAAGTTCTCAGTGTCTCCTTTTGGCCCAGTATAAAAACCGACGAGGCAAAAAGAAGACTGACTGTAATGGAGAAGACCGCTGATGGCTTTCGGATTGCAGAGGAGGACCTAGCTATTCGAGGGTATTTTTCCTTAAGCTGATGGAATAACCAATGATAGAAATTAACCATGGGGTGAGGGTAAATGGCACGGAATTTTGGCTGGATGCCACTAAAACTAAAGAGCTTTCCTTCGTCTCTCATGCCCATACCGATCATGCTGTGAGACACAGAGTTGCTATCGTCTCACAGCGAACAGCAATCCTATACCAGCATAGGGTAGGACAAACTCAGCTTATTGAACTTCCTTTCAATAAACCCGCCCATGTGGGAAATGCCCGAGTAACCTTATTTCCCTCAGGTCATATCTTAGGCTCATCCCAGATCTTGATAGAGACAGACAAAAGGGTGGTTTACACTGGGGACATCAAGGTAAACAAGGGAGAGACCTCTGAACAGATTGAGATAAAACCATGTGACATCCTCATCATGGAATGCACCTATGGTGAGCCTCGATATGTGTTTCCAGAAAGGGAGAGAACGGTTAAGCAATTGGTAAATTTTGTAGAAAAGGCATTTGATATGAGGTGTACACCAGTGATCTTTGCTTATTCCTTGGGTAAGGCCCAAGAGACTATAAAGATCCTGGGGGATAAAGGATATAGGCTTAGGGTACATAAGAGAATCTATGAAATTGCCAAGGTATATGAGCAATTGGGGGTTAGGCTCCGGAATTATACCCCTTTTCCTCCCTTTACCCCACTTCGGGATGTCTTATTGCTTCCGCCTTACGCCAAGAATTTTCGGGACATAAAACCTATAAAGAAAAGGATGGCGATCTTGACCGGCTGGGCCTTGGATAAAGATGCTACCTCTCGCTTTGGAGTGGATGAGGTCATTCCCCTATCTGACCATGCAGACTATAAAGAGCTTATAAGATATGTGGTGGAGGCTCAGCCTAAGAAGGTCTATACCTTACATGGTTCCCCTAAGTTTGCCTCCATTCTGATGGACATGGGGATACATGCTGTACATTTGTTCCCTTTACCTACCTAAAATATCCTTAAGGATTCCCTTAATCTCTTTTCCTACGGGTATCTTCTCAATCTCTTTTTTCAGTTCCTCTTTAAACCCTCTTTTCATCTGAGTCTTTAGTGCTTGGGTATTCAATGTCAATCTAGGTTTCATAAGACTCCCTGCCAGGCGGAAGGGAACCAATAACCATCCCTTTTCATCCTTCTCAAAGATGTATTGCGTAAATTTTGGCATCTTACTACCTAAACCAGATGATAGCCAGGCGTTGGCCCAAAGATCTATGGTTTTATCAAGGCCTATGTTTCCTGAAGCTGTCAGATTAAGGTCTTTCATAGCCAGGGAAAGATTATCGGTAAGTATTTTCCCAGACTTAATTTTGAAATCCATGGATAGGTTATTAAACCTGGTTTCATTGCTGTAGGTTTTTACCACCAGTAGATTTGCTATTGATGCTATCTCCTTCAGAAGGTTAAAACTGGTAAGGCCACCATCCCTCAACCTAAATCGACCCTTGGCATTAAGATTTTTGGTAAGTTCTTCTCCTTCAAAACCAAATCCGGTAGCGGTAAAATCGGCCACTAATAAGCCGAATAGCAAATCTTTGGGCGATGCGAAGGTATTATAGACCCCACGGACATCTATACCATTTACCTTGGTAGCAAGACTATAACGGGGGGTTTTCCCCCTCATATCTACTCTGCCTCTACCTATTACCCTGCCCTTGAAGGTATCAAAGGTCACATTGGTCAAATCCAAAACCTTACCTTTTTTGGTCAACTTGGCGGAAAAATTCTCAAATCTAATCTTTTCAAAACGCCCATGGCCGATGGTTACCTTCCCTTCTATATCAAAGCGATCCAGAATATCACCTTTCTCTTCAACCTCTCTCTCCCTCACCACCTTTACTTTTCCCTCAACTTTAGGCTGCCTCTGCCCTGGCCCCCTTTTCTTAACCCTATCAATTTCAAGCCGTCCAGAATCCATTAAGAATTTGATATAAACAAGTTTATCAAGTCTACCTTTGAGATGTGCATTCATATCCATATCGCCTCTTACATTCACTATCTCCTGCAATAAAGGAAAGGTCCCTTCCCACTTATTTAAAAGAATCTTTTGTGTGGCTATGTTTAGGTTTATGGCGAGGCCTTTCTTCAATTGGCTGATGGTTCCCTTAATTGTCATGGGAGTCTCTTGAAGGATCAATTTTAACTCCCTTATATTTAGCATATCATGCTTTACATCTAGGGCTAATGAGTGCTTTATGTGTATATCCATATCCTGAACCAGAGTCTCTTGGGTCTTTGTATCTCTGTACCTCACATGTTTAAAAGATGTGGTTCCATTCACATGAACATCAGAATCTACTTGACCCTTCACCAGCCATGTAATATTTCCGCTTCCAGTAAGACCAGCTAGTGCATTTGCTACTGGAAATTTTTCATCCCAGCCTGAAAGAGAGAAGCCCTTGGCAGTAATTTTTACATCTAAGTCTGGCTGGGATGTAATGTGGGTTATTATCCCTTTCATTCTCACTAAGAGGTTGCCCAAAGACAGCTCTCCACTTTCAATAGTAACTTTCTCTTCCTTCAAATTGAGAATTCCCCTTTCCTTAATGGCTACATCCATGTTTTTTATAAATGCCTTTCCTTTTATGCCATAAGACAGGTTCTTCATTGAACTAGCAAGATCTACCTCCAGTGCCTCATTTGCCCTCCCCTTCACTTTCACATGTAAATTTAAGAGACCACCGATACTCCCCCCATTTTTCAAAAATTCGCTGAAGGGCTCAAGGGCAAAATCCTCCGTCTCAAGGGCCACTGCTACGGGAATCTTCATAACATCTATTTCTTGCCCCAAAGGTCCCACAGTTCCTTCCAAGGTAACCTTTTTAGGAGTCTCTTTTAACCGAAAAGAAAGGTGGAAACTAATGGGGTTGTGTAGTGAGATGTCCTTTAAACTAAGGTCAATATCTTTTATATAGAGTTCTTTTCTTTGTGGCTTGCTAGAATCCAGATAGTGTACTTCCCCACCATCTACCGATGCCTCAGATACCATGAGCCCTTTGATGAAACTGGGCCCTTTATCTTCTGCCGTATTTTCCTCAGTTTCCTTCTTTTTCTCTTCCACTAAATCAGCGAAATTAAATTTCCCGGCCCTATTTTTTTCTATCAATATCTTGGGTTCTGTGAGAATAAATTTGTCAACCTCTATATTACCAGTGAAGAGGGGGAGGATTTTAACTAGTACCTGAAGTGACCTTAATCTGACGAAATCCTCTTCTGAAAATCCATGCAGGTTAGCAATTCTAACCTTTTTAATTTCTGCCCCGATGCCTGGCCAGAAGGTAAGACCTATATCTCCTAAAAAAACCTCCCGATTGAGGGAGGCCTCCAGGGTGGTCTCTATCTTTCCTTTGAATCTATCTAGGGTAATTAATCGAGGCAGAATGAAGACTGCCGAGATGATAATCACCAGCAAGATACACAACATAACTATTATTGCCTTTTTCATAACCTGTCTCCCCTCATGGTTTAAATACAAAGGGAGTCTACACAAAGTAAAGATGAATCTCAACAGTAATTTATGTCAATTTATCCCTTGACATCACTATGGTGGGTGGTAGTTTAATGTCATGGAGTTCAGCTTCAACTTCTGGATAGGGGTTATTCTTTTAGTAACTAATCAGCCCTTTGGCTGGGGTGCCATGTTACTATGTAGTGCCCTGGCTGTTAGGACGAAAAAGAAATTTTTCTATTTTTTAGGCCTAGGGGCCTATGCCTTAAGTTGGGGGATGTTGGGACTGGGATTTTTGTTAGCTGGCCCAGAAGGTATTCAATACTCCCGTGACTTGCTCAAAGGGTTATGGACAAGCTCTGTAGGAAAGATTTCTATTATTCTTGGGGTTATGGTATTGATTACTTTAGGTTACATATTAGTACAAAGAAAACGGCGCAAAAAGGTCATTTCCTCTCCTTCAAACCACTGATTCTATCCAGAAGCCTCTCTTTGCCTTTGTTACTCAAGCGAGTGTATCTCTTTACAAGAATCTCAATCTCTCTCTCCTCCTCGGTTTCGGCATCTAATTTTTCATCAATCCTTCCCTTTACCTGTTTTACTACTATCTTTAGATCCTCTCTGGAAAGTGCTCTCGCCTTGTTAAGCCAATCCTTAACATTTTCTCTATTAGTTATTGGTCGTATGATTCTAAGTTTATGCCTATCTATGCCCTGTAAATCCTTTGAATAGGCCTTCAAGCCCAATTTCAAAATATAGTGCCGGTAAAGGCTCTGGGCAAGGTTGGCAGTATGAGGTGCTAGATCCAGTCCCCCGGATTCTACAGGAGCAGCAAGAAATGTCCGGTAGCTCTCAAAACCCAGTACCTTATGAAGTCGGCGATCTTCTATTTCACATAGGTATCGTCCTAAAATGAAGGATGTTTGTGAGATTCTCCGTTTTAAGGCAAGTGCAATCTGACGGTGCCGGAAAGCAGACCTTGCCTCATCCGAGTAAATTTTGGTTGTAGCGTCCTCGTCTGCCCGTTTTTTAAGCTTCATGATGGATTGTCTTTAAATGTGTGAGTGTTTTCTTAAACTACTTTGCTTCCGCCTTCTCTCGCTTCCAGAATTTCCACCAGGCCTTCCCTTTTTCTTTACCTTTACCCTTATATTCCTTTTGGCCCTTGGTTACAGCCATTTCCTTGGCCTCTTCAGATTTACCTTTCTCCAATACTCCCTTTTCCAGGCCCGGCGGAACATCTCCTTCACCCCAGCCTTTCTTTTCTCCTTTTTGCCATCCTGGTGG
>DTXE01000448.1 GCA_012962595.1 Syntrophaceae bacterium
CAAAAGATATTATGTGCAGTTTTGACCCTTGGGATATTAGCTGTTCCTAAATCAGTTGATTTGGCCCTTAAAACAGACTTCCCTAAAGGGGCTGTATGCACAGTTACATTCTACACCCCCTGTGAGGCTGAGACCGACGATACACCTTATATTACAGCATCCGGCACCAGAGTGAAGCCAGGTATCTGTGCAGTTTCCCGCGACTTGGAAAGGTATGGTTTCACATTCGGAAAAACCATCTATGTGGAAGGTTTGGGTTCTTTTGAGGTCCAGGATCGGATGCACAGGCGATGGCAAAGGAGGATAGACATACTGGTTATGTATAAACGGGATGCCAGAAGGCTAGGTAAGATGAGAAATGTACCGGTGGTTCTCCTGGATGAATTAACACCTTCCTAATAGCCTATCCTAACTATGCTAATATGGTCCCAGAATTTACGGTCACTATCCGCATCTACTATCCTTTTTGACTAAATCAATGAGAGTCAAAACAAGGAAACTGACCCTAGGTATTGACATCGATAATGTAATAGCAAAGACCGACCAAAAGATTCGAGAAATCATAAGAAATACATATGGCATAGATTTAAGCCAGCGAGATATTACAGTATATAACTATCACAAGTGTGGGATTACCAGGCAACAGGAAAGGGATGTTCTTAATGTCTTTCATAAAAAGGAGTGTGAAAATGTAGAACTTGTCAGGGGAGCTAAAAAGTCACTTTCCATATTGGGAGAGAGCCATAAAGTCATAATAGTCACCAGCCGAGATTTATCGTCACGCAAGGCCACCGAACGCTGGTTAAGGACCAAGGGGATTAGATATGATTCTTTGATATTTGAAAACCGTAAGCATAAGACGGGGATTAAGTTCCATTACTTTATCGAAGATCGTTGGAAACATGCCCTTAAACTGGCAAAGGCAGGCACAAAGGTACTTCTATTCAATTATCCCTGGAATTTAAACAGACCAAAGCATCCCAATATTAGAAGGGTCAATAATTGGAAAGAGATTTTGATGTTGCTCTCAGGAATCTAGAGGCTAACTCCTTTATTATCTCCTGGAGAAGATTTTGAGTGTTTGACCCACCCGAATTTGATCCTTTCTCCGGATATGATTGAGGCGGGCAATAGCATTTACGGTAGTCCTATATTTTCTGGCAATATGGGATAGGGTTTCTCCTCTTTTGACTCGATGGTATACATATACCCCCCTAGGGGGTTTCCACCGCGGAATGCTTTTTAATTTTGCCAAAAGCCTTGATCCCATCCCAGGTGGAACCTTAAGTGTATATCGGCCATTAGGTGTCACCTGGCGGCGAAGTTCTGGATTAAGAGAAGTTAATATCTCATAAGAAACACCTATTCCCTTGGCAATGTCCTTCAATCGGACCTGCTTATTTATGGTCACCTCTTCAAAGGCCAGTGGTTTGTGGGGCTTTCCTAACATCATGCCGAATTTTTCAGGATTGTTAATAATGTGTAGGGCGGCCAAAAAACGGGGTACAAATCGGGCCGTCTCGTATGGAAGTTTTTCATAGAGGTCCCAGAAGTTATCCAGATAATTGACCTTCTGGGTTTTAATAACACGCAGCACTGCCCCCTCGCCGCAATTGTAAGCTGCAAGGACCGTAGTCCAGTCTCCAAATATTTGGTGCAGTTCAGTCAAATAGGCAATGGCTGCTAGGGTAGATTTTTCAGGATCCATCCTTTCGTCAATCCATCGATTCCTTTTAAGACCGAATTTGTACCCCGTAGAGGGAATAAATTGCCACAGACCTAAGGCACGTGATCGGGAAAGGGCCCTTACCCTGAAGCCACTTTCTATAAGAGGAAGCCAGGACAATTCATCTGGCAGGCCTGCCTTCTCAAGTTGCTCTAATATCATAGGACGGTATTTACCCGAACGTCGATATGATTCTAAAAGGAAGTTTTTATCCACGGTTTGAAAATATCGAATTTCCTTTTCAACATAGGAATTCATAACAAGCGGTATCTCTCTATGGTTGCCCTGGACCGCAGTGTGGCGGGAGGCATAGATTTCCAATATCCTTTTAGATATAAGAAAACGCAGGTCTTCCTTTTGTTGCAATAGCTTATGGCCGTCTTCGGTTTTAACTTGTAAAATCAATTGGTAGGCTTGGTCCAAGGCCCTCAAGGCCTGTTCGATATTTCCCTCGGCCCAAAGGCGTTGAGATTCTTGGTAGGATTCTAAGGCTTGGTCCAGAAACTGCTGGTTTTTGTCCTCATACTCTGTTGGTTGGTGAGAATTGGTTTGGTTAACCCTCGGTTCCCCTACATCCTCTTCCCTTTGAGATATATCCAAAGTCCCCTTCCTTTCCTGGCATTTAGCAGAAGTCGTGGATTTCACATCATTTTGAGGATGAATCTTCCACTCTGCACACCCATAGGACAAAAGAACTAGGCACCACAGAAGAGAAATACAGGTTCTAAGGTAGGGTACTTTCACAACCATCTCTTCAATTGAGTCAGTTGAAATACTAAAGTTACAGGTACTTGTCAAGGAAAACCTCACAGGACCTTTGAAAGTTGATGGATTCTTCTCTCCACTATGTAGATCGCCCATACCTCTGGATAATTCTTTCAATGATACTAGAGGTGGATACTCCTTTTACCAGTGGCAGACTTATGACCTTCCCTCTATGGGCCTTGACCACATCTGCTCCTATAATAGTCTCCTCTGTCCAGTCCCCTCCTTTTACCAAAACATGGGGTTTAAACATTTCAATAATATTTAGGGGATTCAGTTCATCAAAGATTATTACACTATCGACACATTGGAGGGCAGCAATTACCTCCGCTCGCTCATCTTGGGAAACTAAGGGTCTTCCTTCACCTTTTATGGCCCTTACAGAGCTATCACTATTTATGGCCACAATAAGATGGTCGCCACAAGTCTTGGCCTCCTCAAGATAGCGGATATGTCCTACATGTAGGATATCAAAGCAGCCATTGGTAAAAACTATATGCTTCCCTTCGCTTTTGAGTTGAGTAACTAAGGTCTTTAACTCTTCTCGGGTTTTAATCTTCTCTCTCATGTCTCTGCTATACTCGCACGGACCTGGCAAGGGTCAAGACATAGACCTTATTAGCACCGGCCTTAAGTAAAGTCCTTCCACACTCATTGATTGTTGCCCCGGTAGTATAAACATCATCCAACAAGAGGATGTTTTTCTCCTTCACGGTCATATGGTTTGAAATAACAAATGAACCTTTAACATTGTTCTTTCTGGCCTTTTCGCTCAGATTTACCTGGGGTTCTGTCCATCGCCATCGTCTCAAGACCCTAGTGGCTAGAGTTTTGTTATATCTCTTTTTAAGAATCCTTGCTAATAGCAGTGCCTGATTAAAACCCCTTTCCCTTAAACGCCTGTGATGTAAAGGCACCGGGATCAAAAGATCCACCCATTCCATATGGAATAACTGTGAAACTGAATCCGACAGCATGTAGCCTAAGGGTAAGGCCAGGTGAATTTTCCTATGGTATTTAAATAGATGGATGGCCTTAAGTAGGGTCCCCTCATAAAAACCAACTGACCTTGCCTTTGTGAAATACCTTTTGGAGGTAAGGCATTCCCCACAAAGGTGATCTAAACTGTCTTGGGATTTGAAAGGCATCCCACATAAGGTACAGAAAGGGGGTTTAATAAAGGTAATGCCGGAAAGGCATGATGGGCATAACTGATAGTTGTCTCTGGCCTCAAGAGGTACATGGCATACCAGGCACTTGGGTGGAAAAATAAGGTCCAGGAACGCTTCCCAACAGTCCTTTATAGACATAGATCCATATTGGAAATAATGGCTTCACCAAATTGCGAACACCTTAACTCCTTAGCCCCCTCCATCTGCCGGGCCAGATCGTAGGTAACCGTTTTATCCTCAATGGTCTTCTGCAAGGCATTATAGATCAATTGTGAAGCCTCTCTCCACCCCATGTATTCTAACATCATGGCCCCTGAGAGTATCAGCGAGCTTGGATTTACTTTATCCTTGCCTGCATATTTGGGTGCTGTTCCGTGGGTAGCCTCAAAAAGGGCATATCCATCCCCCATGTTGGCACTAGGAGACATACCTAATCCACCTACCTGGGCTGCCAGGGCATCGGAAAGGTAATCGCCATTTAGGTTGGGAGTAACTATTACACTGTACTCCTCAGGTCTTAAGAGTATCTGTTGAAACATGCTATCTGCCAATCTATCTTTGATAACAATCTTCCCATATGCACGCTCTAATTCTCCCTCAGTTATAGTAACCTGACTAAACTCCTCCCTTGCCACTTCATATGCCCAATTTCTGAAGGCCCCTTCTGTGAACTTCATGATATTGCCTTTATGTACGATGGTTACACTATCCCTTTTGTGGGAAATGGCGTAATCAATGGCCTTTCTTACTAAACGTGTAGTTCTTTCTTTACTTATGGGTTTTATGCCCACACCAGAGTCCCATGAGATTTCTTTACCCATTTCACACTTAAGAAATTTTATTATCCTCTTTGCCTCATCGCTTCCTTCTTTCCATTCAATGCCTGCATAAACGTCTTCGGTGTTCTCTCTAAACACCACCATATCTACCTTCTCCGGATTCTTCAAAGGACTTGGTACCCCTTTTATGTACCTCACCGGCCTTACACAGGCATAAAGGTTAAGTATTTGCCGTAAGGCCACGTTTAGGCTTCTGATGCCCTCTCCTACAGGGGTGGTGAGAGGCCCCTTGATGGCAATTACGCAGTCCTTAATGGTGGCCAGAGTTTCTTCTGGAAGCCATTGTCCCATATTTCGATGTGCCCTCTCCCCCGCCCATGTCCTTAACCAGGTGATCTTTTTGTTGTCCCCATAGGCCTTTTCTATGGATGCATCCAGAACTTTAACCGTAGCTGACCATATATCAGGCCCAATTCCATCACCTTCTATAAAGGGGATAACCGGGTGATCTGGGACATTTATGGTTCCATCTGGATTTAAGGTTATCTTCTCCGGCATGGTGTGAATAATATCTTAAATTGAATATGTAATCAACAGTTACATTCCTTTTGACAACTACAGCCACATGAGGTACACATAATTTTATGATCCAAAGGCCTATCCTCTACCTCCTTGATGGTAGTTCCTATATCTATCGCGCCTTTTTTGCCCTACCACACCTTTCCAGTGCCTCAGGGCTCCCTACCAACGCCACCCTTGGATTTACTAACATGTTGCTCAAGATATTAAAAGATAAAAGGCCGGAATATATGGCAGTAATTTTTGATGCCAAAGGGCCCACCTTCCGTCATGAACTTTACCAATCCTACAAGATCACCCGCCCCCCTATGCCCTATAACCTCTCTTCCCAGATTCCCTATATAAAGGAGGTTGTAGAGGGGCTCAATATTCCTATGCTAGAGGTAGAGGGATATGAGGCCGATGATATCATTGCCACTATCTGTAAAGAAATGGAAAACAGGGAATATAGGGTTATTATTATCACCGGAGACAAGGATCTCCTCCAGCTGGTATCCAAGAATGTCACCTTGTGGGACTCCATGAAAAATAAGATAGTGGGACTCCATGAGGTCAGGGAGCGTTTCGGAATCGAGCCTCATCAGATACCTGATATTATGGGGCTTACTGGTGACAGCATTGACAATGTGCCGGGTATACCGGGTATCGGAGAGAAGACTGCCATCAGATTGATAAAGGAGTTTCAGTCCATTGAAAATCTTGTGGATAATATAGACAGAATTCCAAAGGAAAAACTCAAAGTAAATCTTCGTAGGTATAAAGACCAAGCCTTGCTGTCCAAGAGATTGGTTACACTGAATCCTGATGTACCTGTAGTCTGCCATCTAAAACACTTTAAAGTCAAATCACCGGATAGGGCAAAACTGAGAAGGCTCTTCAAAGAACTCGAATTCACAAGACTCTTAAAGGAGATAGAACCAGATGAATCACAAGACTCTCTAAATTTTAAATGAGGAAATAAAAATGCTGGATATTGCCCATTTAAGTGCCACAGAAAAGGTAGGTTTACAGGAATTTATAGATAGGATCCTGCTTAAATTTAGGGATAAGATTGTGTTGATTAGGCTTTATGGCTCTAAAGATGGTAGAGGCAGAGTGGGAAATTATGGATAAACACGACTCATATATCTGTAGTGTGGTATTCGACCTAAATGAGTATAATCGACTGAATAATCTCCAGACCAATTTCATGCTAAACGTGGCGGAAGAGGGGATTGATTTATACGGAAATCAAGCGCCACCCTGAAAACTTAAAGAAACTCATTAGCGAGTTATATCAGAAGTAGTAAAGAAAGACTTGATGCCGCTGATGCCCTTCTTCTGACCAAGGATTTGAGGCCAAAATCTCACGCAGGAACTATTCGACTTTGCAATATCCACTTTGTACACACTGGAATCTTGGATAAAAAGTATGGGGCTTGGTTTAAGAAAATAGAGAAGGCTCGATGGGAAGCAGAGGAATTTGTGAAGACAGTGGAAAACTCCTCACCCTTGATACTCTCTAAGAATTCAAAGACTAAGTTATCAACAAAATCAGGACCCTGAAGCCCAATAATGATGAGATTAGGGACCCCTTTTTAGGAGTGCGTTAAGGCAAGATCATTCATGATTGCTTAGTACTATCGACACCCCGTTAAATTTCTGACCAACTAAGCTTGAGCATTTAAACTCTAGTTGCCACACCGCTATATTGTAGTGTCTTTTAATACCTCACTCAAAATCTGGCATTGATAATCTTAGCTACCTTTTCACCTGAAAGGAGCATACCTCCAAAGATAGGTCCCATTCTATAGGATCCAAATGTGGCATTGGCCGCCATTCCTGCCACATAGACACCAGGAAAGGCCTCTTTGGTGTTTTCCAAGGTAGAACTTTCTGCTACCTCTGCCCACATGGATCTTTCACCTATAACTTTACCAGTTTCGGTAAGAAGTACAGGGCCCATTTTACGCTGAATAATATGTATCACCTCCGCAGCATGCCCTGTGGCATCTATCACATACTTGGAATAGATGGTTAAGGGATCTATATGAAGGCCCGCTTCTCCAACCGCTGTCCAATTGATGACCAGGCCGGTTACCTCTCTCTCACGAACCATAACGTCTTCAACCTGGATTAGATTAAATATCTTTACCCCTGCCTTGCATGCCTTGGAGCATATGGTGGAGATAGCCTCTATAGAATCAGCGGTATAATAATCCTCACCATAGGTTTGGGTAGAGACATCAAATTCATCCAAAATCCTTTTCCCCTCCCTTTGAACCACCATCTCATTGAACATCATGCCACCACCCCACATGCCTCCTCCAATGCTGGGCCTTTTTTCAAATAAGGCAACCTTTCTACCGGC
>DTXE01000449.1 GCA_012962595.1 Syntrophaceae bacterium
CTCCTGCCTATAAATAAAGGAGCTATTTTCACATGAATATAATGGAGATTAGGAATATGTGGGGACCGATGCTTGGTGGTTTTACCATCTTAGGGGTATTTCTTACCTTATTACATGGATTAATGGTAGAACCGTAAAAAATTTGTAGGGGAGTTTATAAAGGAGGAATCAAGGACCACAAGGGAGCTTACAGAAAAACTGATAACAAGGTTCTCTGAGCAGCATGAGACTATGATAAAGATCTTGGCACAGATGTAAAGGCTATCTGGTCTTTTCCCATAGTTTCCAGCTGTTGGCTGCCTTTGTGGCACACTTATTGCTAATCTAAGCCAGTAACATAAGCTTACTTCAAAAGGAGGTGATGTTAATCCTGATAGAAGCAACCAAAACTTTATAGAAGGGAGGGATTTAAATTATGCTTATGAGCTTAAGAAAAAAGAATAATCAAAAAGGTTTTACCCTGATTGAGCTTTTGATCGTCATTGCTATCATAGGCATTCTGGCGGCCATCGCCATACCTCAGTTCACCAAATACAGGGTAAGGGGCTATAACGCTACCGCTAACTCTGATATTAAGAATGCCTACACCGCTGCCCAAGCCTATTTTTCAGACAACCCTGATGGCACAGTAAATCTTGCCATACTTACTGCTTATGGCTATAAACAATCAACTGGCGTAACCTTGGACATCGATAACGGCACCCTTAGTAATTTAAGCATGAATGCCTATCATTCAGCTGGCGATACCACCTATTCGGTAGATGCCGATGGAGCCATAACTCATTAATGAAGCCAAATTATTGAGAAAAAGGTGTAGGAGGGTGTGTAGAACTTAGGATGGGGAGGTTTCAACTTCCTCATCCTAAGTATTCCCAAAATTTATGAAAAATGCCCATGAATTTCTAGGGATTAATCCATGTTATTGTGATAGATAAAGACAAAAAAAATTTGGTCTTTGTCATTTCAGTCTTATCCATTGTTATATTTTCCTGCTACTCCAATACATTTTATGCATCCTGGCAATTTGACGATGCAATCATCTTCAAAAATAAGAATTTTAGGATCAGAGATTTTTCCCTTTCTGAAGTAAAGAAGACCTTCCATTGTCATCCTCAAGAATCTAATGTCATTTACAGGCCTGTTTCATGTCTTAGTTTGGCTATAAATTTATATTTGGGCGGCAGAGACGTTTTTGGCTATCATGTGGTTAACATCTCTATCCACTTAGTAGCAGCGGTATTTCTCTTCCTGCTAATCCAAATAACCTTAAACAATCCTATATTTTCAAGCAATTACAGAAAAGAAGCCTATCATATAGCCCTACTCACCAGTGTATTGTGGGCACTCAGCCCCATCCAGACTCAGGCCGTTACCTATATCGTGCAGAGAATGACCAGCCTGGCAGCCATGTTTTATGTCATATCTATATATTTTTATATTAGAGGTAGAATCTCAAATGATTCTAAAAGGTATCTATTTTTTATTATCTCCTTAATAACCGGTCTTTTTTCCATTGGCTCAAAAGAGAATTCGGTTGTCCTTCCCTTTATGATTATCCTATACGAATTCATTTTCTTCCAAAAAGCAGATGTTAAATGGCTATCCAAAAATATTATCCTCATTATCTTAGCCTTAATCTTTCCATTAATGGTGTTCATCTTACTCTGGGGCCAAAATCCCATAGCCATTATTTATGGTTATGGATTTAGAGACTTTTCTCTGACAGAACGTCTGTTAACCCAGTCCCGGGTAATTGTCTATTATCTCTCCCTTTTGATCTATCCTTCTATCGACCGTCTGAACCTTGATCATGATTTCTCTATTTCACATTCCTTGATTACCCCTCCCACTACCATGGTTTCTATATTCTTTATATTGTTTCTTATTACATTAGGGTTAAAACTGATCAAAAAGAGACCACTGTTCTCATTTTCCATATTTTGGTTTTTGGGTAACCTTATTATAGAGTCCTCCATAATACCTCTGGAAATAATCTTTGAGCACCGCCTGTATCTGCCCTCAATGTTTTTCTATTTTATCTTAGCATTCATTATCCACCATTATGCTATCCAGAGGGAATTGATAAAAAGACCTTATGCAATTGGTCTGGTTGTTATTCTTATATTTCTCCAAGGGATGGGCACCTACATCAGAAACTTTGTTTGGCATGATGAGATAACCCTTTGGTCTGATTGTGTGACAAAATCACCCAAAAAGGCGAGAACGCACCATAATCTTGGATTTGCTTTCCAGAAAAGGGGAATGTTATCAGAGGCCATGGCCCAATATAGAAAGGCCATTGCTATAAATCCAAGATTTGAGGCAGCCTATAATAACTTAGGACAACTGTATGAAAAGAAAGGCATGTTA
>DTXE01000450.1 GCA_012962595.1 Syntrophaceae bacterium
AAAAAGATTACACCGTTTTCCTCCACCTGGTAGATGGGGAAGGCCGGTTGCTCGCCCAGCACGATGGCCCACCGGTGGGGGGATACCGTCCCACTTCCACCTGGCAGCCGGGCGAAGAAATCCCTGACCAGCACGGCCTCCTTCTCCCAGATGACCTTCCGCCGGGGAGATACTGCCTCCTCCTCGGGCTTTACGATGGAAAAACGGGCCAGCGTCTCCCGCTGCGGGAAGGGGCCGAAGGGGATTTCATCACTTTGGCGGAGATTAAGGTGCTACAACATTAGTTGAAACGCACTCCCGCGCACATCTATCTTGACAGATTCTAATTTTTGCTTTATGATAATTGGCGAGACAAAACAGCAGAGATTACGCAAAAAGTGGCGAAAGGTTGAAGGATTATATTGCACTCTCCAGAGCAACCACTGTGCCTAACATCCGCTGCAGCCGACACGCTCCGCTTCTCTCCGTGTGCGGCTGAAGCTTGCCGTTAGCTTTCTCTTCGGCAAGTATGCCGAGTAAGGATAAAGTGGAGCATAAACATGAAAATGCAATTAGGCAGGAGGATTTTCTCTCAATCCTCCTGCCTCCAAATTAGAGGAATTATTTTCACATGAAAATCTCTGGAAAATTTGAGTTATTTAAGGAGAATAAGTATGCATTATAATTGTGAATCAAATCACCATGTGACTATCTACGACATTGATGATAAGAGATTACTGGCAATCGATCCAGATACCGTATTCTGGTCTCTGATCTCGAAAGAGAGGGATCTTGACTCAACGCTCACCAAAGAAGTCATACCTATTTATGAGAAATTCAAACATGACCTGGCTAAAGAGATGCAAGGGTTTAGATTTGAGTCCAATTTAACTGCAGTATATATCAATCCAGTGGATATTTGTAATGCCAATTGCACTTATTGTTATGTTCCAGCCAGTCTCAGAAGGAACGGGACACGTATGAATAGACATCAGCTAGAAGAGGTGTTAACAAGAATCTTTGATTATTTCCTTGAAGCGAGGGGAAATGTGGAGTCAAAACCGGTAATAGTATTCCATGGAAGCGAACCCTTGTTAATCAAGGATGCCATATTTGACAGCATAAGAGATTTTAATGATCGCTTCCATTTTGGAATCCAAACCAATGCCCTTCTACTGGAGGATAGGGATGTAGATTTGCTTAAACAGTATGGAGTGAGTGTAGGAGTCTCGCTTGATTCACCACAACGCGAAACAAACGATTATCAGCGAAAGACCGTAAGCGGAAAGGGAACCTTTGATAAAGTGGTGGAGGCGATTAACTGGTTTGACGGGTATGAGGGCCTAAGCGTAATCTGTACCATTACCAAATATAACGTCAACCAGCTTCCGGAGGCAATCAGTTTTCTTCACCAGAAAAAGGTCCCTATAGTCTTGCTAAACCCTGTCAGAGGAACTCAAAGTCCTGCTAGATCATTACAGCCCAGACAAGAAGACCTGATCACATATTTTATCGCTGCAGTTGAAAGGGCAATAGAGCTGTCGAAAACATCAAAAGATAAAATTATTATTGGCAATTTTACCGATCTTATTCTAGGCATAATAGCGCCAACTGCAAGGAGACTCATGTGCAATATAACCCCATGTGGAGGTGCTAGGTGCTTTCTCACAGTTACAGCTAACGGAGATTTCATTCCATGTGGCGAGTTTATAGGATTTGAGGAGTTTCACGCTGGAAACATATTCCATTCAACCATTAAAGAGGCCATGGAGTCCCATGCCTTTAAGAAAGTTAGGGCAAGGATAGTTGAGAAAATAGAGGAGTGTGAGACCTGTATCTTCCGAAATATCTGTGGTGCACCCTGTCCTGCAGAACTTTATTCCAACTATAAAGATATGTACAGACCATCACCATACTGCGACTTCTATAAGGAGTTAATAACATACGCCTTTAAAGCAATAGCAGAAGATAATGTCAAACACTTACTCAGAGATAAGGCCTTAGAAAACCTGGAGTACAAGTATA
>DTXE01000451.1 GCA_012962595.1 Syntrophaceae bacterium
AGAGGTCCACCCCTGCTTGATTGATATCAATAAACTTACCTTCCCTGGATGTGAGGTAAAGGACATCCTTTGAGGTCTCAAATATCCTCCTATATTTTTTCTCTGATTCCTTTAACGCTTCCTCCATATGCTTGCGCTGGGTGATGTCCTGAGTGTTTACCAGTATTGCCGGCCTTCCCTTGTATTCAATCACAGTAGCCCTCACGTCTAGCCAGATAGTCCTGCCATCTTTAGTTATCCCCCTGCATTCATAATGTGAGGGAACGTCTTCTCCTTTTAGCCTCTTTTCACCTCGCCCCCTCAGTATCTCCCTGTCTTGCGGGTGGATCAAATTCCAGACCTCCATTCCCACTAACTCCTCTTTGGTATAGCCAAACATTTCTGCAAATATCTCATTTACGAACCGCAATCTTTGGTCTTGATAGATATAGATGCCAGTAAGGGAGCTTTCGGCCAGCGTGATATAATCACCCTTAATCTTCCTCTCATCGGATATAATATCCCAGAGTAATCGGGCGCCTATGTAGCCCACAACCTGGACATCATATGGCTTAGTCTGGTTGATATGGTCATAAACTTTGGGATCACCCGTCAACTCCACAATAAGATCTAAGCCTGTCAGTTTGTAAAGGTCCTTATAATCACTGGTGGTATATATCCCCCTTTCCCTAGCGGACTTAATACCTGGGGCATCTTGGTTTATATCCGCTACCCCTATAACTTCTATTTTTAGCTCTCCAAGCGCCACCATCTCTAGCATCTCTCTACACCGTCTTCCACCGCCAACAATAGCCACTTTCAAGAGCTTTTGATGCTTATTATACCTTATCTCATCCACTTCTATCCCTTTGAAATACCAGCCTCTGGCCGATTAGAAGTCTCTCGTCTAGATCAGAAGGTATAATTTATAGTCATATAGCATATTTCTTAAGGTATTTCAATATCTTGAAATTGTGAAATCCTTTAGAAGAGGGAAACGGTAAGTCTTTGGGCTTGATAAATGTCCATCAATCCGCTAAAGTTCCAGTTAAAGGAGCTATTTTCACATGAAGAATACAAATAGAACTTGAACAAAAACAATTCAGGCTGCATGATAAGAGAACTGGGAAGGGTGTTCGATAGAGATAGTATCTGATGGCTGAATAGGGATTGATGAGACAGATGAACAAACAAATTGGCAAAGTAACGGATATTGCGGTCCGTAAGGCCAAAAGGCTTATACGGCAACATATCTGCCCATTCTGTAACACTACCATGGTGGATGAATGGGATAGGGGTGGGGTAGGGCTTTGGACATGCCTACATTGTAACTTTAAAATTTATGACCATCATTTATACCACAAGCATCTCGATTTTCTGGCAGCAATCATAAGGACAAAAATCAGGGAAAAGAAGCTGCGGTTGGTAAATAAGGATGGTTAATAGATAAGCGAAGCATACAATCTGGGGCTCTGTCGGGAAATCCAACAAAAAAGGGATTAGCCACATCAGCTAACCCCCTTGATTCCCACTATAAATTTTTATATTTTTGTGACAGTTTTTTTTCGTTAAATAAACCAAACGAGGTTCAACTCTCTACATCGGTAAGACTACGAGAGATATTGATTTTAGAAATTCTGAACATAAATATAAGGGAAAACGGAATAAGGTGGTGGAAATACGAGTCACAACCAATGGTTTATAGCTTGAATATTATACCCGAATTCCGTTTCGTAGAGATGACCGTGCCCTATGGGAGCGACACCATATGGAGAATGCGTAAAAAGGGTATTGAGTTACGCAATGTTCAAAACCCATTA
>DTXE01000452.1 GCA_012962595.1 Syntrophaceae bacterium
AAAGGTCATGGCATCGTTATGGAGGGAAATGCTGGTGCTCAGCAACTTGAGATATACTTTGGTAGTGAGCTCCATCAAAAATATAAAGACTATGGAATTATTCCCACCAAAAGCCATAAGCCAAGATATTTAAGCATAGGCACCGATTTCGAGACTACTACCCTATCTTCTAAAGATATAACAAAGATTAAGGCCATTTGGTTTATGAATACCAGCCATTTTCAACAGGAATTTGCTTCTAAAAGAGATGTCTTTGCACTCCTTTCCTTCTTGATCCATTATTCCAACGCCCTCAAAGGGGAGTATGAGTACTATTTTTACCTCACAGAGCTTTTAAAAGAGATTGAGGAATATGACCTTCTATATCAGACTCTAAAGTCATGTAGGGATGACACCAGCCTAGATAGTAACTGGCTGGATGAGTTTGTTAGACAATTTACTTTTTACCAAGAGATAAGAGATGGGATAGATTATGGATTTAAGGTCCTCTTCGATCGCAGTGGGTATATGGATGGTCAATTGGTTGATAGTATATCAGGGCATTTTCAGAGCTTAACCATAGGAGGCGGGACGTTTATCCCAGAGTTTGAAGAAGAACTTTTGAACTTGAGAGAAGGTGAGCAAAAGACATTCACCATAAGATTTCCAGAGGACTATCTTGATAAAGATCTTCGAGAGTGTGATATTCTATTTCAGGTAAAGATTCATAAGGCATATAAGCCGGTGTTTGTAAATGACATAGAGGAGATACCAAAATTAGGTATAACAAACGATTACAGTTCCTTGGACTTAGCCTCATTTAAGGAGAAGAGACCTGTACTCTACTTTCTATATCTAAAATCCTTAGATAGAAAGCATCTAATAATGAAGAAGCCAGATTTACTCTTGGATCTTATCGATAGGTATCTGGAAATAGGGAAAGTAGATCAGGCCTTAACCTTAGCTAATAACTTTGTAGGAAACGAAAATTTTAAGAAAAGGCTGGCTCATACTTTTAAGAAACATAAATTGTGTAAGGTTGCCCTTGGGTTATATTGGGGTGTGAAGAGTAAGGACTATGAAATTAAGCTTGGAGAGGCTATCTGTCATTTCCATTTAAAACAATACCATCAGTCCCTGAAAATCCTAAGTGAGATTTATAACGAGAAAGACATCCGGTTGCTCTATTATCTGCAAGAAATTTACAGAATAAAAAATGAGGTTGAAGAGATGAGGGAGCTGGGGGAGAAAATTCTGAACTTAAAGATTCAGCTTTTGCTTTCCAAAGAAGGGCTGAATAAACAAACCTCTTGACAAGATGAATGGCATGTGTTTAGATTCTTATACCAAATCCGGGGAAGGAGGTGAAAATGTATGCCAACCGTGGAGCATAAAGGAAAGACTTATGAGGTGGATGAAGATGGCTTCCTGGCTGGTGGTCTGGAGGTATGGGAGGAAGATTGGGTTGACTATGTTAAGACTATCGAAGGAATCGCTGAGCTGACTGATGAGCACTGGGAATGCATCAAGTTTTTTCCGGTCAAGGTGCAGTTGCCAAAATAACTCCTGATATAGAAAGATTTATCATCACAAAATTCAATGAAATATATCCGCATAACTTAACCTAATCTTTAGCTTTAAATAATATCACGCTCAATGGAAAATCGATTGAAATCAAACTTCTGCAATGATTTTTCAGAGCGTTTAACTTGCGATT
>DTXE01000453.1 GCA_012962595.1 Syntrophaceae bacterium
CATTTTTTAAAACTTCTTTCAATTTAGTTTTATTAGCATACTTATCACCTGGCTCGTAACTTTCATCACCTATCACAATCCTTAAATCCTCTTTCTTATCATAAAAGATTCTCCCCTGCCATTCCCTCCTAATTTCATGTGAAACCCTCATGGCCCTTCGGGCCACAAACAAATATGAAAATGCAATATAGGCAGAGATTAAAATTCCAAATTCCAAACAATGTTTGGTATTTGATGCTTGGGATTTGGAATTTAAACAAGAGGAGCTAGCAAAAAAGAAATCCTCCTGCCTCCAAATTGGAGGAGCTATTTTCACATGAATAATCATTTGGTAGAGATTGGATAGATGATTAAGCTGATGTCCTGATTCCCCGCACTTTCATATTGTAGGTAGAATCTTCAATAATGTCCTTAAGCTCCACTTCCACAATCTGGTTTTTGAGGTCATCATCTCCTTCGATCAGCACCGGGATGTAATTTTTGGTAAATCCTTTAAGCAGTCCAGTATGGGTATCTCTTTTACACTCCACCAATACTTGGGCCATTTTCCTTAAGTTTTTCTGGTAAAAGGCCCTCCTTTTCCTATTTCCTAACTCTCTCAACTTCTTGGCCCGCGCAGTAACCGTGGCAGATGCCACATGATGTGGGAACCTAAAGGCCTGCGTTCCCTTTCTCCTTGAATAGGGGAAGACATGTAGATAGCCAATGGGAAGGCTCTCTATCAAGGTATAGGTATTTATGAATTCTCTTTCTTCCTCCCCAGGAAATCCAGCCATCACATCTACCCCTATACAGATATCTGGAATATTCTCAATTATTTCATGGATAAGGTCCTTAAAGTAAGAAATACTATAGGTTCTATTCATCCTTTTCAGTATATTATCGTCACCGCTCTGCAAGGGTATATGGAGATGGGGACACATGATTTTTGATGCCGCCATATGTCTAATGAAGGAAAGGGATAATTCAGTAGGTTCTAGAGAACTCAATCGTATGCGGCAATGTGTGATTTCCTCTAAGGTTCTTAACAGATCTAGGATGTTGGTTTGAGGTGATAAATCTAGGCCATAATGGCCCAAATGGATACCAGTTAGCACTATCTCTTTATATCCATTTTGGGTCAAAAGTTTAATATGCTTAAAGACTCTGTGCGGAAGGAGACTTCTGCTCCTTCCTCTGGCATAAGGGACTATACAGTAGGTGCAGTAGGCATCACATCCATCTTGGATTTTAAGAAATGCCCTTGTTTTATCCATAAACCCTTCAACGCACATATCTTGAATCTTATCATGCACCGTAAATGGGCTTACATAGATTTTGGGAGAGATTTGCTTGGAGGCATTTTTGATGATGTGTAAGATGCCTGCCTTCTCCTTATTCCCTATTATATAATCCACACCAGGAATGGAGGCAATCTCACCAGCGGCTATCTGGGCACAGCATCCGGTTACAATAATTGACGCCTCTGGATTTTCTTTAATCACCCTTCGTATAAGCTGGCGAGACTGGTAATCGGCTCTTTGGGTAACGGTACAGGTATTTACAATACAGATATCAGCCTTCCCCTCTAGGGCCGGTGAAAATCCATACCTGCTCAGAACCTCACCCATGTATGCGGATTCACACTGATTTACCTTACAGCCTAAAGTATGGATTAGTACCGTCTTCAATTTTCCAATCCCGATTCTATCCACCCACCACCTATTACCTTAGGGCCCTGGTAAAATACTGCAGCTTGGCCTGGGGTAACTGCCTTTTGGGGCTCCTTAAATATCACGCGAACCCGGTTATCATCTTCTCTTGTGATTACAGAATCTGCCTCTTTATGTTTGTATCGGATCTTGGTTTTAACCTTAAGCTCGCCATCAAGTCTGGATATGGCAATCCAATTGACATCCTTTGCTATAAGTCCTTTTGTATATAAATCCTCTCTCCTTCCCACAATGACCCTATTATACTTGACGTCAAAAGCCCTTACATAATAGGGGGCAGTGGATGGAATCTTTAATCCTCTTCTCTGTCCGATAGTAAAGCCGTAGATACCAGAGTGCCTACCGATAATATTACCTTTGGTGTCTATAATGTCCCCTGTTTTGAGTATATGAGGTCCTACTTGCTCAGTAAGGAATGCCTTATAGTCAGAATGGGGTATGAAGCATATCTCTCTGCTTTCTGGCTTGAGAGCCCCTGTTAAGCCCATATCCTGAGCAATGGCCCTTACCTTATCTTTTTTTATGTCCCCTAAAGGAAAAAGGACTGAAGATAACTGCTCCTGATTCAGTCTATACAAAAAATAGGACTGATCCCTTGATGTATCCTCAGCCTTAAGCAGTAAGTAACGGTGCTGCCCTTTTGTAATTTTGGCATAGTGACCTGTGGCCAAAAAATCTGCTCCTATTTCTCTCATTCTGTGTAATAAAAGGCCAAACTTTATCCTCTCATTGCAAACGATGCAAGGATTGGGGGTATGTCCACATAGGTATTCTTTAGCAAAATAATCAATAACTTCCTTTTTAAACGCTGATACCAGGCTTAACCGAGTAAAGGGTATCCCCAGCCGTTCGGTAATATTTTTTACAGCGGGGGTCTCAATATGGGCGTAAGGATCTATTTCCATGTGGACGCCGATGACCCTATATCCTTTCTGCAAGAGAAGAGCAGCAGCCACCGAGCTGTCCACGCCCCCACTCATTGCTACTGCAACAGTTTTTCTCTTCAATTTGTTAAAGCACATGTACCTTATCTAAACTTACTTCCATGGCCCTGGCTGGACATACTGCCACGCACATTTCACAAGCACTACACCTTTCAGAATCGAACATTACCTCCATGTCAGGTCTTATAATATAGAGGGCCCCTGTGGGGCAAACGGCTGTGCAGGTGCCACAATGGTAGCACTTCTCCTGGTTTCTCCTCACATCCTGTCCAGTGATAGAGATTGAAATGCCAAGACTTCTCAGATATTCAATGCCTTTATTGAAGTTCTTTCTGTGGCCACGTAGTTCCATTACCAGAATACCCTCTTTTCTGGGGAAAATGGTGGCCTTTAGGATATTGAAGGTAAGATCAAACTTTTTAACCAGATTTACCACAATAGGCTTATCCACGATTTCCTTAGGAAAGCGTAAGGCAATTATCTTAGAATACATGTATTACCTCCCCAAACCAAACCTTTGAGCCACCCTTTTAAATCCTGGAAGGGCCCCTTTAATAGTGGAATCGTCCACGCAAAAGGCGATTCGAAAATGGCCTGGTTTGCCAAAGCCACTTCCTGGAACCGTGAGAATATTCTCTCCCTGAAGAGCCTTTACAAAGGCAAGATCGTCTGGAATAGGTGAGCGTGGAAAAATATAAAATGCCCCTTTGGGATAGATAAAATCATAGCCATATTCTGAGAGATTTTGGCACAGAACATCCCTCTTTTTACGATAGAGTTCAATATCCACATGCTTACCCTGGATGTACTTAACAACACGCTGCATAAGGGCAGGGGCATTTACAAAGCCTAAGATACGATTAGCCCATATCATGGCAGAAATAAGCTCCTCTTTGAATTGTGTTTCAGGATGCAAAGCCAGATATCCAATCCTTTCCCCAGCTAGTGAGAGATCTTTAGAGTAAGAGGTGGCTACTATGCTATTTTTGTAAGTTCTAAAAACACTAGGGACACATGTTCCATCATACACGATCTTTCGATAGGGTTCATCGGAAATGAGGTATATTACATGATTTTGCTTACGGCTGGCTGCGGTCAAAATCCTACCTAACTCTCTAAGGGTTTCCTCAGAATATACCTGTCCCGTGGGGTTGTTTGGTGAATTTATAAGTACCGCCTTTGTCTTTTCAGTTATGCTTTGGTCTATGGCCTCTAAATCAAGTGTAAAGTCACTGCGGGTTTCAGCAAATCTTGCAATCCCACCATGGTTGTCCACATAAAAGCAGTATTCTGGAAAGTAGGGGGAGGGAACCACCACTTCATCTCCGGGGTCAAGAATGGCCTTGAAGATGACATTCAAGGCCCCGGCAGCACCGCAGGTCATAACCACATCATCACAGGTTATGGGTAGTCCATGTTCTTGAGAAAGATAATGTGCGACTGAATCACGGGTGGTATGATAGCCGGCATTGGACATATACATATGGTGTCCAAAGCCTTTCTCTTCCAACACATGGGTCAAAGCCTGGTAGAACGAACTAGGGGGCTCAAGATTGGGATTCCCCAAGCTAAAGTCAAACACATGATTAGCACCGTATTTCTCCTTTAATTTGGTCCCTTCCTCAAACATCTTTCGGATCCAGGATGACTGTTGCATGAATTTTTGTATCTTTCTGGCAACTGTCAACTATCCCATCCCTTCACTTGAAGGCTAATACACTCACACCTTTTGAGTTATCGAATCTTTTTATGGCATCTATGCCTTTTAATTCCAGAATCATGGCCTCTATAAACAGATACACTTGCATTCTCTCTCTCAAACACCCCATCAAAGTCTCACCAGCTCTACCAGCAACCCCATGGAGGTGAATTTTAGGCATATTCCCTTCCCAAAATATACTTCCCAGGGCTAAAATCTCTCGTCCATCTGAAAATCTATCCCAGAGAGGATTAGGAGGAATGACGGGGCTTTCAGGTCCTGTGACTAGTTCTGCCGATTCTAATCCCCCTAAAATGAAGAGCCAGCCTGTCTTAATAACCTTCTCCTTCACAAAGGCAGATAGTGCATCAAGGAGGTCATCCCCATGATCAAATCTTATGACGAAAACTCGTCCTATGGTTCCTTCCTGATATTCCATTTGTCCTAATTTTGCTTCAGGATAACCCATTCCTCTATCTATGTCAATTCTGGGACTTTACAGGACTTTCCCCATTTTTCGTGGAACCCATTGTTCCTGAGCGAAAATTATATGTGTGCAGTGGGGATACCCATCGAGGTGAGCAGGAAGGGGAAAGGGCAGATAGGCGACTATCGAAAGCCTCTGAGCGAAGGAATAATGGGTTCCACTGAAAACTCATGAAACCCTAGTACTTGGGAGGGGGATTGATTATTGCCTCCTTTTTTGCTAATATCAAAAAATTATGAGATCCTTGTTCAAGGTGATTAAAAAACCTTCTCTTCGATTACCCTACTTGATGGCCGCCTGGCCTGGGATGGGTAATGTAGCCCTAAATGCGGTCAACCATCTTCGATTGCAATTAAAAGCAGAATTCTTTGCCGAGATAGACCCAGCTGATCTTTTCCATATTCCAGGTATTTTCATCCATGAGGGTCTTATTGTTCCCACTCAACTCCCTGAAAACAAATTTTATTATTGGAAAAACAGAGAGTCGGAGCATGATTTGATCCTTTTTATTGGAACCAATCAGCCTATCCCTGGAAAAGAGCTGATATTAGCCAATCAGATTTTTCTTGCTCTGGAGGCGTTTCAAATTTTTAGAGTTATTACCTTTGCGGCCATGCCTACCCCTATTCACCACCGTCAGAAGCCTAAAGTTTGGGCAACTGCTACCCATTTTGAACTGATAACAGAGATAAAATATTATTGTGATAATCTAATGAAAGAGGGTCACGTTTCAGGTATGAATGGATTTATCTTGGGTGCAGCCCAAAAAAGGGGGATAGAAGGGTGTTGTTTTTTGGGTGAGATTCCCCACTATACTACCCAGGTGGAAAATCCCAGATCATCAAAGGCTGTCCTGCAAGTAGCAACAAACCTACTCAAAATTTCAGTAGACATGACAGAATTAGACCACTTGGCTGATTACATGGAAACCCAGATTGATCAATATTTGCGTCAGTTGAAACAAGAAATGAAATCGGAGAGGGACATAAGCGGTGAAGATAAAGGTTCCGGTTATGTCCACTGATGTATGTAAGAGATCTGAAAAAATCCCTCCATAAAGTTACTTACAAAAAATACCCCCGTTTGATCACAAAGGTCTTTGTCCTCAACATGTGGACATTGTCTGTGATCACCTTTCTGGTGATAGAAGGAGCCTGCATTGATAAATGGGGCTAGAGTTGACCCCATTTCACTGATTCAACAAACGAGTTCCTTTGGATGGTAATTGATTATTCAAGGGAAGGAATGTCTTGATTAATTGGGGATAGAAAATGGAAACTGATAAATCAAGCTCCCTATTTGCCCATTAAGGCACCTTTATCAAGACAGAATAATGGACCCTGTCTGGCCATGCCCATATTCCCCAATCCACAATCACATATGGAGGCTCGATGCGCACCACACGACCTAGTTTTTCAGAAGGCTTCATCTTGAAAAGAGGTTCTGTACTATGGAACCTAGCTAGGGCATCAAAGTCGAGCCTCACTCTGTCACCTATCCTGAGGTTGAAGTTCATAACTCCTTTTACTTTCTGAGAGATTTTTGAGTTTGAGGAAGGTGACCTCTGGTGGGCAGCGAAATCGGGCTCGGGGGTAAAAGGTTCCTAAACCACGATTGGTATAAATGAGGAAGTCATTGAAGGAATTTAGCCCTGCATAGTAACGTTTTTCCAATTGTATAAATCGCAAAGCAGGGCCCCGAAGGGGGAGACGGATTTGTCCCCCATGTGTATGTCCACATAAGAGGAGGTGTGGCTTATAAGGTATGGCCTTTAAGGCTATATCAGGGTTATGGGCTAAAAGGATTCTGGGTACCTTATTATCCACATACCGAAAGGCTTTGGGAATATCATCCCGTTTCATCCAGAGAGAAGAAACTCCCACGAGATTTATTTTGCTACCATTATATTCTAAAGCTAAACTCTCATTGTCCAGAAAATGGATGCCTTTTACCTCCATCTTTGCCCTCAGTTTGTAAAATGGCACCCAGTAGTCATGGTTTCCTGTTACGGAAAAGATACCTATTTTAGGCTTCATTCCTTCCAGGATTTTGGCGCAATCATTTAGATATTTGGATAAATTTTTGGGCAACGAGAAGTAATCGCCGGTAATAGCAACTATGTGACAGGCTTCCTGGTTAACAATCTCAACTGCCTTTTCCAATCTTTCTAAATCCTCATACCTATCACAATGAAGATCGCTGATATGGACAATAGTGAAATTTTGAAAACCAGGGGGGAGGTTTCTTATGGGGACCAATACCTTCTCTTTTTTGACCGTGATCCAATTCATAAATTGGTATCCATATTACTGGAATAGAGGTTAGGTGTCAAACAGTGTTGCCAAATTCCCTCACTCCTTAGTGACCAGTTCACTCATAATGGCAAACTTAGGACCAGTTAATTTGCAATCCTTTGTTTCTATCATGGAGGCGTGATCTTCGATCCATCTATTCAAAGTCTTTATCCTCTCTTCTGTTAGGGGGTGACTCATGAATACCCTGCTTATGAGACCAGGCCTTTTCTCATGTATTTCCTGAAGTTTCTTAAGAAAATCCACCATAGCCCTGGGCTCATAGCCTGCCCGCGTCATATACTCCACTCCTTTCAAGTCAGCTTCCCTTTCTTGAACCCTGCTGTACTTTAAAAATCCTAGGATTTGCGCGAGCTCTATGGCAGGACGCGCTAAGGCAGGCGCTCCCAGAATTATGGCACCAAGGTTTGTGAGGAAGCTAGTTCCCTGCATAGCAGATATTCTCTCTGTACTATGCCGTGCTTCCACATGACCAATCTCATGTGCCAGCACTCCTGCCAACTGAGCCTCGGTGTCTATATTTTCCAAAAGCCCCCTATAGACGAATATGTACCCTGCCGGGAGGGCAAAGGCATTTATCTCATCCTCATCTATCACTTTGAAAGAATAGGCATAGGGGGTCTCGCCTACATTTTGAACCAGTTTCTGGCCTATATGATTTACATATTGCTCGAGGGCAGTAATATGGAGAATTTTCTTTTCCTTTTCTACCTCTTTAGCATAATACTTACCCAGGACTTTTTCATCCTTAACACTGTAAAGGTTAATGGCACATGATGGGACAAGAATCATAATGGTGAGAATGGCCCAAATTTTAAGGCCCCTCTTTATTCTCATTGCCTCCTCCTCCAAGGCGAGGTAAAGTGACTTCACCAGTTTTTGATATCCATGCTGAAATAAGCACATTTCAGGAGAGCTGAGTACTTAACATGTCTCTAAGCCAAGAATACCTTAATATTGTAACACTGATCAATTTGAAATTGTTTCTATTATCATGTTTTTTATTTTCAGTAGGGGTTGTCCTATCTCCTTTGGTGGTAAAGAAGAATCTAAAGATATTCCTCTTTTATCCTCTGTGGATGTGGAATTTGCTCAAAAAATATCTAAATCCTCAGGACCATTTTCTCAAGCTATTTCTCTTTATATTTCTTCTGAATTCCGGATCCCTATTTTGCAATTTGGTTTCTGGATTTTTGATGATATTCCCCTTTATATTCTCAGTACTTTTAGGGATGCATGTAGGGATCATAATGTTTAAGGAAACAGGGGGTTGGGGTTTGATGGCAATCTTCTTAAATCCTGTCTCTCTTCTGGAACTTCCTGCTGCCTGGATTAGCCTCTCCATGGGGATGGAAATAGGTATATCACTGTATCCTGATTTTGTTTTTTCTCACGTAGTGGACTCATTTTGGGAGGGGTTGTCAGTCTACATTTTTGTAGTGATTCCCCTTCTGGCCATTTCAGGTATTATCGAGGTTACCATGATTAAAATTCATAGGTGACCCACGGATGTAGTGGAGCTCTCACTTTCTAGTTGGGTGAGAGTATAATTGAACAGGAAAGAGAAATCAATGCTCTGTCACAAATTTATTTTGACCAGAAATCTTCCCTGGATTATTGAAAAGCGGTAATGGGAAAGTAATATCACAGTCGTTTATAGATATTTTCCGGGATGAAATATCTTCTTTTATTTAAAACCACACCTAGGATTTTTGCCCCTGCGTGCTCTAGTTCCTCCTTAGCCCTGGCTGCTTGCTCCCAACGTGTCTTCCCGGTTTGAACCACCAATATAACCCCATCAAATTGGGAGGCTATGCTTACTGAATCGGAATAAAGGTTAACAGGAGGGGCATCAAAAATGAGGTAATCATACATATCACTGAAGGCCTTTATCCATACAGGCAGGGTCTTGGATAAAAAGATGCTAGAAGGGTGATTATGGTATGTCCCACTGGTGATAACCCATAGATTGGAGATGCCGGTCTTTTTCTGGACGGCCGCATGATCAGCTAAACCAGCCACCAAGTCGCACAAACCCCTTTCTTTCTCCAAACCAAAGGCATTATGGAGCATAGGATGTCGTAAGTTTCCATCGATTAACAGTATCTTCAATTTGATGTCTTTGGCTAAGGTAACAGCGAACTCCACCACAATTGATGTGGTACCCTCCTTTGGGTTTGAACTGAGGACTATTAGTCTCTTTAGAGGATCTTTTAGGCCGGCGGTGAATATCTTACTTTTTAATCTCTGATACTGATTAATAACATCCTGTGATAGACCAAGTTGTTTTTCTAGGTCATAATTTTCTTTTCCACCTGAAATACCTTTCTTCTTTTCTGGAATTGAGGCCAGGACTGGTAGATTCAGATATCGGTTTACATCTTCTTCATCCCTGAATGAGTGGTCCAGGTATTCTGAGATAAAGGCTACTCCCATACTGGCTGTCAAACCTACAATAATTGCTAATACCAGGTTTAAATCCCATCTAGGCTTAATGGGTTTGTAGGGTATGGAAGCGGATTCGATTATGCCTGCATTTATTATGTTTCTTTCATCCATATCCTTAGCGGCCCTTGCTTCCTCTATTCTTTCTGTGTACCTTGAGAGGATTTCCTTATCTGCCTCTACCTTTTTGGTCAACCTATAAAACTCAGCCCTCTTTTTATCTAATGTCTGTAACCTATCTGTGAGTGATTTGATGTGGGTTACCAGGGAATCTTTCTTGACCTTGAGTGCCGAGAGATCTATCTGAGCAACCAGGAGCTCTCCAGGAACAAGGTCACCAGGTGATCCCGATGCTGGATGGGAGGTATTAAGTCCGGAGATGGTTGTTTCTATCTTTGTTATCTCTGTATTGGTATCCTGCAAAGATTCCTTCAACTTTCTAAGGGTCTTTAAGGCATAAGCCCTATGAGTATCAATGGAATCAATATCCCATTTCTGTTTAAACCGGTCCAATGTCCTTTCTGACTCCTGGAGCCTTTTCTTATAAAACTCCACTTGTTCCCATAAGTTGTTAAATTCGCCAGAATTGAGAAATTGTATATAGAGGTTTGCCAGGGTATTTAGCACTTCGGCACAGATGACCGGATCTTTCCATCGAAATCCTATATCAATAATGTTAGAATGGCCTATAACATCCAATGACAAATTTTCTTGAACACTTCTAACCGCTTCCTTAAAAGACATACCGGATGAGAGTTTATCTAATCCAATATGGTCTATAAGCTTTTTAACAGAAAACTGGCTTCTTAGAATTTCAACCTGTGAAGTGATAAACCTCTGTTGGTTGATGTTAGGCGGGAGTTGCATCCCTTCTTTTTCCACACTTATCAATACCTTACAATGGGCCTCATAAATATGGACGGTAAAATATGTCCATATGGCTGCTGCTAGCAGAATAATTGAAAATACAAATATAATCTTCCTTTGATGTCTGAAGATTATATAGAATACATCTCGAAGGGATAATTTTTTGACCTTAGACATTTGCCCTGATGTTAGCTGAATCCGATCTCTCCTGTTCCGGTTTGATACCCAATCTGTCCATCTTGTATTTGAGTATTCTCCTGCTGATTCCTAAAAGATCAGCCGCCCGGCTTTGGACATAATTGCACTTTTCTAGGGCCCTTAAGATAATATTCCTCTCAAATGCCTCTTCTGCCTCCTCCAAAGATAACCTACCCTCCAACACAGCATCTTCTTCTGCAACCAATTCCGCCCCCTCCCTGATATTTTGAGGTAAATCGCTGGGAGAGATTATACCTTTGGAACATAAGGCCACAGCCCGCTCCACCACATTCTCTAATTCCCTTACATTACCAGGCCAGTGGTAGTTGATCAAAATTTCCAATGCCTCATGAGAAATCCCTTTGACATCTTTCCCTTGTGGGGTAGATTTTCTTATAAAGTGATTTACTAGGAGGGGTATATCTTCCTTTCTTCGCCTCAAGGGGGGAATGAGGATGGGAAAGACATTCATCCGGTAATAGAGATCCTCTCTAAATGACCCATCTCTTATAGATTTTTCTAAA
>DTXE01000454.1 GCA_012962595.1 Syntrophaceae bacterium
GTAACTAAATCTGTCAATGAACTCTTTCTCTGTCATTTTTGCCACCAAGGCAAGTTTTTTTACATTTTCTGGTTCAAAGTCTTCTTTATTGAGCCTTATCATATAATACCTTGCAACCTCATATGATTCGGTATCAGTATCCACAGACCGCAACCTGGTTTTTCCGGTTTCGGGATCCATGATGTCATCAAAATATATGGGAACAGATTTCCCATCCTGGATGGTGATCATGGCCTTTGAACCTTCCTGATCTAGCAGAAACTTCACCGCAGAAAAACCTAAATCTTTTGTATATTCAATATCAAATGGGTCTGGAGGGGCGCATCGAACCTCATAGCCTATGTCTTTACGAACAATAGTTATGTCAATTCCACGTGATTTTAAACTGGCCTTGACTTTACCTTTAACAAGCCTGCCAAAATCCACTTCAGCCAGGCGGATATGGCCGAATGGATCCCTTTCTACCGATAACTCTTTAAGTTCATCTATACACAACTCTGCCAATCCCTCAGATAGGATTGCCACGCCAAACTGTTTATTCTGAGATAATCGCTTTATAATAGCACCTTCTAAGATATCGCATATCCGTTTTAAAGTGACATCCATCCCTTTAAATTCCTCAGGTATAAGGGTTAATGTAGCCCCTGACGCCTTTCCAATAGCAAATGCCAAATGCCCTGTTTTTCTTCCCATGGTGACTACAAAAAACCATCTATTAGCGGTAAAGGAATCTTCCATTATGTTTTGCACTATATTGCATCCCACATGCACTGCAGTGTGAAATCCAAAGGTTGGAATCTCTCTGGGTAAAGGAAGATCGTTGTCAATAGTCTTAGGTATATGCGCAACCTTTATATTGCCATTGGAGGCATTTTCAATCATCTTTGCAGAATATGCTGTATCATCCCCACCAATGGTAATAAGATAATCAATATTCAGTTCATTTAATGCCTTAACCACATTATTTAACATTTTTATGTCCTTGGTAGGATTTGCCCTAGAGGTTCTTAAGAGAGAACCGCCACGGAAGTGTATTCTACTCACATGGTTAATATTAAGATTCACTATCTTAGTGGTATCACCTTTTGCCAACCATTTAAAACCATCATAAATCCCAATCACCTCTAATCCCCGGTCAACTGCCTGAATGGTGGCAGCACTAATGACACCATTGATACCTGGGGCAGGTCCCCCTCCTACCAAAATAGCCAATCTTTTCTTGCTCATGTATCTCTCCCTTAATGATCCACCGATTAAAATAATCAGTGCTTGACCTGGGCGTGAAGGCCCTGGAGATCTAGTGTGACATAGGAAAATCCCATAGGTCTTAATCCCTGGATTATCTTTTCCCGATTACGGAGAACTTTGGGTAAATCACATGTACTCACTTCAACCCTTGCCAATTCCTCATGGAAGCGTACACGTACATCCTTAAGCCCAAGATGGCGCAGAAAACTCTCCGCTCTATTTACCCTCTCTAATCCCTCTATGGTAATGGGGATTCCACATGGAAAACGGGAGGCCAGACAGGCTAGGGATGGTTTATTCCATACAAACAATCCCAATTGTTTGCAATATCTCCTAATATCCATCTTCCTTAATTGAGCTTCAAGTAAGGGACTCTTAACCATGAGTTCCTTAGCTGCTTTCATCCCAGGACGAAAATCGTTTAAATCATCATAATTGGTTCCATCCACTACATACCTCATATCTAATTTAACAGCCTTATCCCAACATATCTCATAGAGTTTTTTCTTGCACACATAGCACCGGTTAGGGCCATTATCTGAAAAATGGGGTATAGAGAATACATCAAGGTCAACAGTGATAAAATTAACCCCAGCATTTTGACTAAAGATTCTTGCCTTTTTATGTTCAGAATCAGGAAATATGGGTGCAGAGAAAGTCAAGGCCACCACATTGTCTGTACCTAACACATCTTTTGCCGTCCAAAGCAGAAGAGAGCTATCCACCCCGCCAGAAAAGGCAACAAGACAGGACCCCATGCGGGCAAGAATTTGTTTCAAGCGATCTATCTTCCTTTTCATTTTGTTAAAAATGTATTATACAAGATGGTTGTTGTCAAGAAACTTGGAGACACTGTGAAATTGTATTTTATCATAAACCCAAAATCAGGAAAGGAGAAGCCAGATATCATTATTAAAAGACTTAAGGCACTGCTCAAGAACGATGCCTTTTCCTATGAATTCCACCTTACCACAAAACCCAATCATGCTATAGCACTGGCTGAGGCAGCAGCATCTTCTAATGCTTTCGACAGGATCGTTGCCGTTGGAGGTGATGGAACCCTCAATGAGGTAATAAATGGCATGCTCAGGATATATTTGCAAAATGGAGATAAAATCGGTGGTTGCCCACCCTTAGGAATAATACCTGCTGGCTTAGGAAATGATACTGCTAGAGGACTTAAGATTCCAAGGAGGCTTAAAGATGCCTATATCATTTTGAGTAGAGGCTTACCTACATACATAGATGTTGGAGAGGTAAATGGCAGGTTTTTTATAAATGGTATAGGGGTGGGATATGATGGGGCAGTCATATCACAAATGTATGAAATTCGAAAGAGGGGGAAGGTGTTAAGTGGATGGATTTATTTTAGAGTCCTTATACATCAAATCTTACGGTTCAAATCTCCTACACTTCATGTTGAAATTGATGAGACTTCCCTAACTCCCAGAAAATACCTTTTGGTATTGACCGCAAATGGCACAAGCTTTGGAGGCATCTTTAACCTTACACCTAAGGCGAGGGTGAATGATGGATTACTTGATGTATTGCTAGTGGAGGACATTCCAAAATCCACATTTCTTTTAAATATCCCTAAGGCAATTACAGGAAGACACTTAGGGCTTAAGCAGGTACATTACTATACATCCAGAAAGGTCACTATAAAATCACCTACCCAGGTTCCA